>NZ_JBHLVO010000019.1:37364-87671 GCF_042433335.1 Metabacillus herbersteinensis | reverse complement strand
CTAAAAGTAATTTCATAAACTTTCGAACCGCCGTATACCGAACGGTACGTACGGTGGTGTGAGAGGTCGGCGCGGTAACGCGCCTCCTACTCGATTGATATCTGGCAATGTTTCATGAATCTATGTCAATGCCACTTGTTTGAGATGACGTTTAAGTGGTGCCTTTCCCTCAATACGTAAAACGCTGTGGGAGGGCACTTCCTTATATTATCAGAATCTAGTATAATTCAAAGACTCAGTAAGCGTTTCTGAATCCAGCTATAGCGCCTAGCCCCGACGCACAGGACGTGCTAGTGCAGTCAATGCGACAGGACGTCGCGCTTTTGACTGCCTCGAGGTCATAATGCGATTCTAAATTGAAGGCAAAGAACGCCTTCTATTTAGAATCGCATTATGCTATGCCTAAGGCTGAACAAGGCGCTTGCGCTTTTTTAACATGTTGTTCACAACCCTAAATAGTGTTAGAATTAGGGTTAGCTTGGTTTAATGAATACATAAAAATTATAAATTACACTCTAACACAGAGGAGCGTTCAATGTGCTTGGAATTTTGAACAAGGTGTTTGATTTTAATAAAAAGGCTTTAAATCGTTATGAGAAGATGGCGAATGCGATAGATGCTTTGAGCTCGGATATGGAGAAACTTTCAGATGAATCTCTTAAGGCAAAGACAGAAGAGTTCAAAGGTCGTTTTGAAAAGGGTGAATCTCTTGATAAGCTTCTAAATGAGGCGTTCGCAGTTGTTCGTGAAGCAGCAAAACGTGTGCTCGGTCTTTATCCATACAAAGTACAATTAATGGGTGGTATTGCTCTTCATGAAGGGAATATTTCCGAGATGAAGACAGGGGAAGGTAAAACCTTAACTTCCACGATGCCTGTTTATTTAAACGCACTTTCTGGTAAAGGTGTTCACATCGTCACTGTCAACGAATACTTAGCAAGCCGTGATGCACATGAAATGGGAAAACTATTTGATTTCCTTGGCTTAACAGTTGGACTTAATTTGAATTCTTTAGAAAAAGACGAAAAACGGGAAGCATATGCTGCAGACGTTACGTATACAACGAATAATGAACTTGGATTCGATTATCTACGTGACAACATGGTTCTTTACAAAGAGCAAATGGTGCAACGTCCGTTAAATTATGCAGTCATAGATGAAGTTGACTCCATTTTAGTCGATGAGGCTCGTACTCCATTGATTATTTCTGGACAAGCTGCGAAATCAACGAAGCTTTACATTATGGCAAACGGTTTCGTACGTGGTCTTAAATTAGAAGAAGATTACACAAATGATGTAAAAACAAAGGCAGTGCAATTAACAGAGGAAGGAATCACAAAGGCGGAGCGTGCATTTGGGATTGAAAACCTTTTTGATATTACACATGTCTCATTAAATCATCACATCAATCAAGCGTTAAAAGCGCAAGTCATCATGCAACGTGACTTTGATTATGTTGTCGAGGAAGAACAAGTTGTTATTGTTGATTCTTTTACAGGTCGTTTAATGAAAGGCCGTCGCTACAGTGATGGATTGCATCAAGCGATCGAAGCAAAAGAAGGCTTGGAAATTCAAAACGAAAGCATGACACTTGCGACAATAACGTTCCAAAACTACTTCCGTATGTATAAAAAATTATCTGGAATGACGGGTACTGCTAAAACTGAGGAAGAGGAATTCCGTAACATTTACAACATGAACGTTGTTGCGATTCCAACGAATCAACCAATTGCCCGTGAAGATCGTGCGGATCTCGTTTACCGCTCAGTTGAAGGGAAATTTAAAGCTGTAGCAGAAGATGTTGCACAGCGACATGCGCTCGGTCAACCAGTTTTAGTCGGGACAGTTGCGGTAGAAACATCTGAATTAATTTCTCAAATGTTAAAGAAAAAAGGTGTTCCCCACCACGTACTAAACGCGAAAAACCATGCGAGAGAAGCTGAAATTATTGAAGCAGCGGGTCAGCGCGGAGCTGTTACCATTGCAACAAATATGGCTGGTCGTGGTACGGATATAAAATTAGGTGAAGGTGTTATCGAACGAGGCGGTTTAGCAGTTGTTGGTACAGAGCGTCATGAATCACGTCGTATTGATAACCAGCTTCGTGGTCGTGCTGGACGTCAAGGAGATCCTGGTGCTACTCAATTCTATCTTTCAATGGAAGATGAGTTAATGCGTCGTTTCGGTTCTGATAATATGATGAACATGATGGACCGTTTGGGAATGGATGACACACAACCAATTCAAAGTAAAATTGTTTCAAGAGCAGTTGAATCTGCCCAAAAGCGTGTTGAAGGTAACAACTTTGACGCACGTAAACAATTACTACAATATGATGATGTATTGCGTCAACAACGTGAAGTGATCTATAAACAACGTTTTGAAGTCCTAGACTCTGAAAATCTACGTAAAATAGTTGAATCAATGCTTCGCAGCTCAATTGAACGTCTTGTTTCTGCACATACTCCAAAAGAAGAGCTACAAGAAGAGTGGAGCTTAGACGGGGTAGTTGACTATGTGAATGCTAACATTTTAAACGAAGGCGAATTAACATTAAACGATCTTCGTGGTAAAGAGTCAGACGAAATGGTTGAATTCATTTATGATCGCAGTATTGCAGATTACGACGCGAAGGAAGAAGACTTCGGAAATGAGCAAATGCGCGAATTTGAAAAAGTTATCTTACTTCGTGCGGTTGATTCAAAATGGATGGACCACATTGACGCAATGGATCAGCTTCGCCAAGGTATCCATTTACGTGCCTACGGACAAATTGATCCGTTACGCGAGTATCAAATGGAAGGCTTTGCAATGTTTGAAACAATGATCGAATCAATTGAAGAAGATGTTGCAAAATACATCATGAAAGCACAAATTCGCAACAATCTTGAACGCCAAGAAGTCGCACAAGGACAAACGGCTGTTCATCCAAAAGAAGGCGACGAAAAGCCAAAGAAAAAGCCTGTCCGTAAACAACTCGAAGTCGGACGCAACGATACATGTATTTGCGGCAGTGGGAAAAAATATAAAAACTGCTGCGGAGCTCAAGGTTAAATTACAAGCAATCGGCACTCGCCGGTTGCTATCTTTAATTAACACATCAACGGCACCACCAATACTCAACGAGGTGACTTTAAATGGAATTAGCAGAAATTAGACATGAACTTGAAAATACAGCGAAACGTTTAGCTGACTTTAGGGGGTCTCTTTGACCTCGATATAAAGGAAGCGAAAATTCAACAGCTTGATGGTCAAATGACACACCCTAACTTTTGGGATAGTCAACAATCAGCTCAAGCTGTTATTAATGAAGCAAACGCACTGAAAGAAATGGTTCACCAGTTTTATGAGTTGTTTGAATCCTATGAAAATCTTCAACTAACGTATGATTTAGTCAAAGAAGAAGCAGATGAAGATCTTCAAAAGGAACTTGAGAAAGAACTAACAGAGTTAACAGGAAAGTTGAATGAGTTTGAGCTTCAGCTTCTTTTAAGTGAGGAACATGATAAAAATAATGCCATTCTCGAGTTGCATCCTGGCGCTGGTGGAACTGAATCTCAGGACTGGGGTTCAATGCTTCTACGTATGTACACGCGCTGGGCGGAGCGAAAAGGATTTAAGGTTTCAACCCTTGATTATTTGCCAGGGGATGAAGCGGGAATTAAGAGCGTGACGCTTTTAATTAAAGGACATAATGCTTACGGCTATTTAAAAGCTGAAAAGGGTGTCCATCGTTTAGTACGAATTTCTCCTTTTGATTCATCAGGCCGTCGCCATACATCGTTTGTATCTTGTGAAATCATGCCTGAACTTAATGAAGAAATCGACATTGAAATTCGTACAGAAGATCTAAAAATTGATACCTACCGTGCAAGCGGAGCGGGCGGACAGCATATCAATACAACCGATTCAGCTGTAAGGATCACACATGTACCTACAAACACTGTTGTTACCTGTCAATCTGAACGTTCACAAATTAAAAACCGTGAAAGCGCAATGAAAATGCTTAAAGCAAAGCTCTATCAAAAACGGATTGAAGAACAAGAAGCAGCACTCGCGGAGATCCGTGGCGAGCAAAAAGATATCGGCTGGGGAAGCCAAATCCGTTCGTATGTTTTCCACCCATACTCAATGGTAAAAGATCACAGAACCAATACCGAGATCGGAAACGTACACGCTGTTATGGACGGAGAACTAGATCCATTTATAAACGCTTTCTTACGTTCAAAATTATCATAAAAAAGTCGAACGGTTGCCATGTGGCAATCGTTTTTTTTAATACTAACAGAATTTATATCATTTTAACCGAAAAATCTTACCAGAGAGAAGGCGCACAATTAGACTGATAAAAAGGCCCTGGACTGATAAATGATCCCTTTTGACTGATAAAGTTGGAAAGTAGACTGATAAAATGTATATTTTGACTGATAAATCACCAGACTTGACTGATAAAACAACACCTTAGACTTAGTATGTGTTTTGCAAGCCAGCGCCAATCCCAGAGGCACAATACGTCATAGTGCATCATGGTGATTGACCTCGCGTTCCCTGCCTGCCTCGAAGTCATAAGGCAGGAACGCCTTCTACCCTAGAATCGTTTTTATGCTATGCCTGAGTCTGAACAAGACGGCCCTCGCTTTTTTAAGCACTCTTCTAAAAGATTGTTGCTATGTTCAAGTTCTTACTAGATCGTTTAATTCTGCATTCGATGAGTTCAAGTCCTACACCTGACAGTTGACATAAAGCAGTACTTTTGCACCTTCATATGAAGAACACCTATCGGCACCAACGATGGTTTGTATCCCCTAAAATTGCAAATACTACCCCTATCTTCATTCCTTTACCACGTTATCCCACTATCATTTACACCAAAACAACCGAATGCTATACTCACAAAGGCAAAACTGAAAGCATGTGGAGGTCTTTAGTAAATGAACCAAAAAAGAAGCAACACTACATACAACCCAACGTTTGAAAAAGTAAAAGAAATTACTTACATCTTACTTGGCTCGGCAATTGTTGCGTTAGCATTTAATTTATTCTTACTACCGAATCGAGTCGCTTCAGGTGGAGTAAGTGGGATTAGTACAATTTTAGATGCTACAATAGGTTGGGAGCCAGCCTATGTGCAATGGGCGTTTAACATTCCCTGTTTATTTCAGGTGTGATTTTTCTAGGTCGTCAGTTCGGAGTTAAAACGCTTATCGGAACGATTTTTTTACCGTTTATTGTTTTTCTAAGTAAAGACATGAACCCTGTAACAACTGATCCTCTATTGGGAGCACTTTTCGGCGGTATTGGAGTTGGTCTGGGGTTAGGACTTGTTTTTAGAGGGAAAGCGTCAACTGGTGGAACGGATTTAGCTGCTCAAATTATTCATAAGTATACTGGTTTTTCTCTGGGGACTTGTGTTGCGATTATTGATGGCTTTATTGTCTTATCGGCAGCGATCATTTTTGATATTGAAAGAGGGTTATATGCGCTGATTGCCCTTTATGTCACTACGAAAACAATCGATATCGTTCAAATTGGCCTTGGTCGTTCAAAAATGGCGATGATTATTACCTGCAAAGAGGAAGAACTTCGCCATGCAATTCTCAATAAAATTGATCGAGGTGTAACAAAACTGTCAGCATTCGGCGGTTTCACAAACAATGAGAGACCTGTGCTAATGTGTGTTGTCGATCAAACGGAATTCACAAAATTGAAACAACTGGTAAGAAGCATTGATCCTTCTGCATTTGTAACAGTTATGGATGCTTCAGAGGTGCTCGGTGAAGGTTTCAAACGTTCTTAGATAGGTTATAATATCCTTGTACTTATATTCCTGAATTAAAGGGAGGTTTCTATGGTGAAATCTAAATTAGCAGCACTAGTTTTTGGAACATCACTTGTACTTGCAGCATGTGGTGGCGGCGGAGATGATGCGCAAGAAAATGCAGGCGAATCCACGGGTGGAACGGAATCAGCAGAAGCAGAGCAAATTGTACAGCAAAACTGTATAAGCTGTCATGGCCAAAACCTTGAAGGTGGTGCAGGTCCGGACTTAACTGCTGTTGGCGGAAAATACGATCAAGACAAAATCAAGAACATTATTATCAACGGTCAGGGGAGCATGCCTAAGGGCTTACTCGATGACGCTGACGCAGAAGTTGTCGCAGCATGGTTAGCTGAGAAAAAATAAGCGAAGATGAAAGGGCATTTTATATTGAATGTCCTTTTGTATTTTTAGAGTTAAGTGTAGGTTTTCGACACCCATCTTTTACGTACAGGACGTGCTAGTGCAGAGAACTGTCGAAAAAGATCGTACTTTGACGAAACGTCGATAAAATGAAAATATCGTATATAAAACTACCATTTTCGTAGATAAATCACCTCAGCAGTAAAAAACTACAACCCCACAAACCACTTCCAGAAAAATCTCAACTAAAAAACCTAGCACAAACCAAATCAATTCCTAAAAACTTTCCCTTGTAAACGCATTCATAACATTATAATATTAAAACATGGTATGACAAATGAACTAGAACTTTGTTGGATGCTGTAACTTTATACCAAATGACTACGAATATAACAGATAGTTTAAGGATTTTTCAACAATTTACGCCATTGAAATAAAAATGTAATATAATTAAGTCTCATTTTAGCGAAATTTGATGGTATAATAACCTGTGTAGTTTTGACAACAAGGCCGTGTCATGTATTCTTAATCGACAAAATTAGACAAATACTGATTTTTTTGATTAAAATAAACATCTTAGGTGGTTTTCTATGATTGAAATGTCTGAAGTGTACAAAACATACCCCAATGGTGTTTTAGCCATAAATGGGATTAATATAAAAATTAATCAAGGTGAATTTACTTATGTAGTTGGACCAAGTGGTGCAGGTAAATCAACATTTATTAAAATGATGTACCGTGAGGAAAAACCAACAAGCGGGGAAATTGTGATTAACGGGGTAGATTTATCTAAGCTAAAGGAGTCAAAAGTACCATTCTTAAGACGAAGCATCGGAGTTGTGTTCCAAGATTTTAAACTACTTCCTAAACTAACAGTCTTTGAAAATGTTGCCTTTGCTTTAGAAGTTATTGGAGAAAATCCTCGTTCAATAAAAAAGAGAGTACTAGATGTACTAGACCTCGTTCAACTTAAACATAAAGCAAGAGCCTTCCCAAATGAATTATCCGGCGGTGAACAACAGCGTGTCTCACTAGCTCGTTCAATTGTAAATAATCCGGGCGTCATGATTGCGGATGAACCAACAGGTAACCTTGACCCAGATACATCTTGGGAAATTATGCACCTGTTTGAAGAAATTAACAACCGTGGCACAACGATTGTGATGGCCACTCATAATAAAGAAATAGTCAATACGTTAAAGAAACGTGTCATTGCAATTGAGGATGGAAAGATCGTACGTGACGAACCAAGAGGGGAGTATGGGATTTATGTTTAATACTCTTGGTCGTCATATTAGAGAGAGCCTTAAAAGCTTAGCTAGAAATGCTTGGATGACATTTGCATCAGTTAGTGCCGTAACTGTGACGCTAATTCTCGTCGGAACGTTTTTAGTTATCATGATGAACTTAAATAACTTTGCTGCAAACTTAGAAGATGATGTCGAAATTCGTGTACATGTCGATGTAACTGCTGATCAAGCAGGACAGAATACACTTAGACAGGAAATAGAAAAGATTCCCGAGGTAGATAGTATTGCTTTCTCCCCAAAGGAAAAAGAGCTTGAAAGCTTAATAGGAAGTCTTGGCGAAGAAGAAGGACAAGCATTCCAACTTTTTGAACAAAATAATCCTTTAAATGATGTTTTCGTTGTTAAAACGGATGATCCACGTGATACATCCATGGTAGCGAAGCAAATTGAAAAGATAGATGATGCCGCAAAAGTACGATATGGACAAGAAGATGTTGAAAAATTATTTAATGTTGTTCAAATCTCACGAAATATTGGACTTGCGTTGATTATCGGGTTAATTTTTACTGCGATGTTCTTAATCTCTAATACAATTAAAATTACAATCTTTGCTCGTAGAAGAGAAATTGAGATTATGAAATTAGTAGGTGCAACAAACGGTTTTATTCGCTGGCCATTCTTTATTGAAGGGTTACTCTTAGGTGTTCTAGGAGCAATTATTCCGATTGGTATTGTGATCTTTACGTATCGCTATGTGTATGCATGGGCATTGCCACAAATACAAGGATCATTTGTTGAATTGCTACCACTAAATCCATTTGTCTTTCAAGTATCAACGATATTGTTATTAATTGGTGCGTTAATTGGTGTATGGGGAAGTTTGATGTCAGTTCGTAAATTCTTAAAGGTGTAAACTAGCAATCATTTTGATTGCTAGTTTACTAGCCTTAAAACCTAACAAAAGGGAGGAAACAAGGTGAACAAGAAAATTGTTATACTTGGCTTGGCTGCAATTCTTGGGACAAGCAGTTTATACATACCTTATAGTAGTGATAATCTTGCATTTGCAAATGAACTAGAGGAAAGAAAACAAGAAATTGAAAGTAAGCAGTCTGATGTGAATTCGAATATTGAAGGTAAACAAGGTGAGATCTCGGAGCTAGAGGCGGAGAAAAAGCAACTAGATGATGATATCCAACGCTTAGATATGCAAATTTCAGAAACGAATGGAAAAATTCGTGATGAAGAAGCAAATGTAGAAGCAACAAAAATAGAAATTGAAAAATTAAAGAAGCAAATTGAAGAAGTTGAAGCTAGAATTCAAGAGCGAAATGAGTTGTTAGAAGACCGAGCGCGTTCATTGCAAGAAAGCGGCGGAGTCGTTAGTTATTTAGATGTGCTACTAGGTGCTCAAAGTTTCAGTGATTTTGTTAGCCGTGTAAGTGCCGTAACAACAATTGTTGAGGCAGACCGTGAAATTATCAAAGCACATGAGAACGATATGAAGGCGTTAGAGCAAGCAGAGGCAGATCTAAATAGTGAGCTTCAAAAGTTAGAAACAGCATTAACGGAATTAGAAAACTTGAAAAGTCAATTAAACAAGCAAGCTACTGAAAAAGCAAAGCTTGTCAAACAAGTTCAGCAAAAGCAAGATGACGCTATGCATGAATTACATGAAATGGAAAATGAATCTGCATTCTTAGCTGAACAAGCTAGAGCAATTGAGCTAGAAGAAGAAAGAGCCCGTAAAGCTGCAGAAGAAGAGAAAAAGCGTCAAGCTGCAGAAGCGGCAGCCGCCGCAGCAACTGCTAAATCAAATAGTGCATCATCATCGGCTAGCCAAACCTCTTCATCAGGAGGCGGTTCATCTTCAAGTAGTAGCAGCAGTTCTGCACCAGCTCCTGCTGTAACAAGTGGTAACTTCATGTGGCCTGCAAAGGGAACATTTACATCTCCATATGGATCTCGTTGGGGAAAACTTCATGCTGGTATTGACGTTGCTAACCGTGCAGCCAATGTACCTGTCGTAGCTTCTGCTAGTGGAACAGTTATTCGTTCACACTACTCAAGTAGTTATGGAAACGTTGTGTATATCTCACATAGAATTGATGGAAAAGTGTTTACTACACTATATGCTCACTTGGATGCTCGTCACGTAAGTGCGGGACAATCAGTAAGCAAAGGTCAACAGATCGGGATCATGGGTAACACAGGTCGTTCAACAGGAAAACACTTGCATTTCGAAATCCATAACGGAGCTTGGAATGGACAAGCAAATGCTGTTAATCCACTTAATTATTTACCTTAAATATACCCAAATGAAAAACTTCTAAAACTTTTGTTTTAGAGGTTTTTCTTCGTTTTAAGTAGAATATTAAAATAATCTACCACTCATCAAGTCCTTACAATTATTTCACCATTTTTTCTTATCTACATGATTTGTACGAGCTTTACATATACTATACAAAGACTACCATTTAAGGAAGTATCAATATAATCAAACGTTTGTTTACATTTATTAAGGAGGTAGAACATGAACCAAAGAATGACTGCACTCATGATGGCACTCTCGATGACGCTTGGAGCACTTGGTATGTTTTTTGGCTTAGAGCTCACTGATGAAAAGGAGCCGCAGAAACAGCAAGCTGAAGCAGTACCTGCCATGGCTGAATTGTTTACCAAAGGAGAGTCAACAGAAGATGTACCAGGGTTTGATAAATTTAAGCAAGCGTATGAATTAATTTCCTCAAGATATGTCGAAGAAGTGGATCAAGAAGAACTACTTGAAGGAGCCATTCAAGGGATGCTCACGACATTAGATGATCCATACTCTGTTTACATGAACAAGGAAACGGCAAAGCAGTTTTCAGACGCTCTGGACTCTTCCTTTGAAGGGATAGGAGCGGAAGTAGGGATGACTGAAGGCAAGGTCACGATTATCTCTCCTTTTAAGAACTCACCAGCAGAAAAAGCAGGCTTGCGTCCTAATGATCAAATTGTTGCCATTGATGGAGAATCAATTGAAGGACTAGACTTGCATCAGGCTGTATTAAAAATTCGTGGTGAAAAGGGCTCCAAAGTGGTTATTGAGGTTGTTCGTGCGAATGCTAGAGAAAAAATTTCATTTGAAGTGATTCGGGATGAAATTCCAATTGAAACGGTATTTAGCTCGATAAAAGAACATAAAGGAAAAAAAGTTGGCTACATTGAAATTACGTCTTTTTCAGAAAAGACAGCAGAAGATTTTAGTAAGCAGTTAGCTGACTTAGAAGAGAAAAAGATTGAAGGCCTAGTGCTCGACGTACGTGGAAATCCTGGTGGGTATCTGCAAAGTGTCGAAGAAATATTAAAGCAATTTGTAACAAAGGACATTCCTTACATACAGATTGAAGAACGTGATGGTAAGAAGAAGCGTTATTTTTCAACATTAAAAGATACAAAGGAATATCCAGTTACAGTTCTAATAGATAAGGGAAGTGCTTCTGCTTCTGAAATCTTAGCTGGCGCTCTTAAAGAAGCGAATGACTATGATATTGTTGGCGAAACCTCATTTGGAAAAGGTACAGTTCAACAGGCCGTTCCAATGGGTGATGGAAGCAACATTAAACTAACACTCTACAAATGGTTAACCCCTGAAGGAAATTGGATTCATAAAAAAGGTGTAAAACCGACGATCGAAGCCAAGCAACCAGCTTTCCTTCAAGCAGGCCCATTACAACTAGAAAAAAGCCTAGTAGCCGATATGAACAATGAACAAGTCAAAACTGCTCAACTGATCCTAAAAGGATTAGGGCTCACACCAGGAAGAGAAGATGGGTACTACAATCAAACAACAGTAGAAGCTGTCAAAACGTTTCAACAGAAGAACTCCCTAAAGGCAACAGGAGAAATTGATCCAAAAACAGCTGATAAACTGAACGAAAAAGTCACCGAATTTAAAGATCAGTCAGAAAATGATTTACAGTTAAAGAAAGCAATGGAGGAATTGTTTTAAGCAAAAGAGGGTATCCAAACATGGACACCCTCTTTTCTTACGTATAAAAACTTTTCCAAAACCAAGTCGTAAAATTCAAACTATTAACGAACTCTATAAGAAAAGGGTTATTTGCAGAAATAGAGAAAATGTAACTATAGGTAGTTGATAAAATTCAACTAAACTTATACGATGGAAGAGTTCATTCGAAAATCGAACTATTAAAATTTTAATGATCGGCTATAAATGCCTTTCTTTTCACAAATGCCATTATAGAGAGAAGAGGGATTCAATGAAAAGGGCAAGTTTTATGAGAGAACAACTTTTTCAGAGTTTATCTGAGGAGTTACGGGGAAAATTACATGATTCTTCACAATCACATGTGAAAGCGAGCAAGTGGATTCAGCTTTTTTGTATGTACTTAGCAAATTATACCTCTGTGAAAAAAATTGAAGAAATTGACGAAGACTGCATACTGAACTATTTTGATTATTTGACTACAAATTTTAAAAGGTTGTCTCTCACCTTAACTGATATTAAGAGATCGATGCAGTTGCTAGAAGATGCCTTAGACATAAAGATTGACCAATCGTTGCTAGATTTTTCCGTTTCAAACACAACACTATGGAACAAGTTAAAATAGAGAACGCACGTATGAAGTTTTTCGTATTCATGTGTTGCTGAAAATGATAGAATAAGATCAACTACTAGATTCGTATAAAAAGGTGGTGGTCTTGTGCTGGAAAATTGGATGCTTGAGCTTTTAGGGGCAATCGGTCGTTTTTTTATTCATCCGCTTTTATTCTTTTTTATCCTAGTATCCCTTGCATTTGGTTACTTCCGTTTAAAAAGAGAGAGAAAAAGCTTTCATACACGTGTTCAGGATATCTTTGAAGAGCTTCGTTTTACATATACAAAAGGCATTCTTGCCGGACTCGCAATTTCCTTGGTAACAGTAGTTCTTGGTCTTAGTGTTCCCTTTGGAGTGCTCGTAATTCTAGCAATTGTGACTGCTTTATTAAGCCTCACCTTTCAACTCCGCTGGTTGTCGGCAGCCTTTACGCTTGGAGTTACACTTTTTGCATCTGTCATTTTATCAAAATTAGGAAACGAAAGTGTTGCGAATTTTTTCATCGATATCGAAAAAGTGAACTTTGCAGGAATTGCCATCTTGTTAGGTTTGCTCGTGATTGCTGAGGGGATTCTCACATTTAAATCGGCGCATATTCGTACCTCGCCTTTTCTTATTAAAAGTACGAGGGGATTGCCGATCGGAACGCATCTCGCCAATCGAACGTGGATGCTGCCACTCTTTTTATTTGTACCTGGTGGATCGCTCGTGTCAGACTGGACATGGTGGCCGGTGCTAACGGTAAATGATCAATCGTTCATGCTTATTTGTGTTCCTTTTTTCCTAGGCTTTCATCAAAGAGTTCAAGGTTCACTTCCGTTAGAAAGTATTAAGGTTACGGCAACCCGTGTGATTTGGTTAGGCGTAGTAACAACTATTGTTGCAGTTGCTAGCATTTGGTTCACACCACTCGTTTTTGTGGCTGTGTTATCAGCAATGTTAGGTCGAGAGTTTCTAACAATCAAACAACGTATGAACGATGATTCGGCAGCATTCTACTTTTCGAAACGAGATAAAGGACTAATGGTACTTGGAATCCTTCCGAACTCACCAGCAGAAAAACTTAATTTGCAGGTTGGTGAAATGATTATGAAAGTGAACGGGTTCACAGTTAAAACGGTCTCGGAATTTTATCAAGGACTTCAAAAAAATCGAGCCTTCTGTAAATTAGAAGTGATTGATCTCAACGGAGAAATACGATTTGAACAAAGAGCACTTTATGAAGGCGAGCATCATGAACTGGGTATTTTATTTGTTCAGGATGAGAAGAAGTGGGAAACGGAAGCTGTTTGATTGTAAATTTTCATAATTCTCCGGAATAAAAGTTCATTTGAAAATGGAAAAAAGTTCTTTACTGAAACAGGCTATTGTTCTTCAACAAACGGTCCAGACTGTTGAGAATCAGCAGGAACTTTGGAAGAGGAAGCCTAATTTGAAATACCATTTACTATAAGACCTCTATGTAACAACAAGAAAAGAGATACGAATTCGAATGTGAATTGTATCTCTTTTTTGCCTGTTCATTTAATTGAATTTTGATTGCATATAATACTATCTTTATAAATATAGTTTCCTTTTTACACAAAAAACCCGAATAAGGCACTTTTTTATAAGTGTCCATTATTCGGGTTAAAGTTCATCACTAAGTTAGTAGGATGAAGTGGTGAACTTTGTTTATATATTATACTTCTTCACCATTCGATTGAATGACATTTTTATACCATTCAAATGAATCTTTCTTAGATCTCTTCATTGATCCGTTTCCTTCATTATCACGGTCAACATAAATCATACCATAACGTTTTTTCATTTCACCTGTTGTAAATGACACGATATCTATGATTCCCCATGGCGTATAACCAATTAAATCAACACCATCGTAAGATACTGCTTTTTCTAATGCTTCAACATGTGATTTTAAATAGTCGATTCTTTGTGTGTCATGGATTGAGCCATCCTCTTCTATAGTATCCACAGCACCAAATCCATTTTCTACGATAAATAATGGGATTTGGTATCTATCATAAAATCGATTTAATGTATATCTCAATCCTGTTGGATCAATCGCCCAACCCCAGTCACTAGATTTGATGTATGGATTTTCTACACCATTAGGTAATCCACCATTAACGATATCTCCAATATTATCATTTACTACATCACTTTTAACGGTTGTAGACATATAATAACTAAAGCCTAAATAATCAACCGTACCATTTCTTAAGATTTCCTCATCACCGTCTTCGAATTTGATATGATATCCTTCTCTTTCAAACTCTTTTAAAGCATAGCTTGGATAATAGCCGCGAACCTGTACATCAGGGAAGAAGTATCGTTGCCTCATTGTTTCTTCAGCTAACATTACATCTTCTGGATTTGATGAATAAGGATAAATAGGTACATGTGAAACCATTGCCCCAATTTGGAACTCGGGGTTAATTTCTTTTCCTTTTGTTACAGCTAATGCACTTGCAAGTAATTCATGATGTCCCGCTTGATACATGACTTCTGTCGCGTTTTCGCCTTCTTCTACAACAACACCCGAGTTTGTCCATAAGAATAGGGGATTATTAACATCCATTTTGTTATTGATTTCGTTAAACGTCATCCAGTATTTCACTTTATCTTTATATCGATTGAAACAAACTTCAGCGAATACTGCGAAAAAGTCTACTACTTTTCTACTTCTAAATCCACCATATTCTTTTGCTAGATGTAACGGCATTTCAAAGTGAGATAATGTAATGACAGGTTCAATTCCATGCTTTAGTAATTCATCAAATACATTATCATAGAATTGTAATCCTTCTTCGTTAGGTTCAGCTTCATCACCTTTTGGAAAAATTCTGCTCCATCCAATAGATGTCCTTAAACATTTTAATCCCATTTCAGCAAATAAAGCGATATCTTCTTTATAGTTATTATAGAAATCAATTGCTTCATGGTTCGGATAAAACTTATCGTCTTCGATTGTTTCGGTTATTTCTCTTGGTACGCCATGTGCTCCTGCTGTCATGACATCAACAACACTTGGTCCTTTTCCACCTTGATTCCAACCACCTTCGAATTGGTGAGCAGCTAAAGCGCCACCCCATAGAAAATCTTTTGGTATTTTTTTCATTTTCATTTCCTCCTTATTTCACTACCGTAAATAATTTTTGGTCTACTATACTATCTTTACTATCTTCGATGATAATTTCTTTATAAGCATGTGAATTCGTTATGATAATAGGAGTAATTGTTTTTATTCCTTCATTTTCGATGAATTCTTTATCAAATGTGATTAGTAAATCACCTTTTTTGACTTTATCGCCATCTTCTACATGTAATGTGAAGGGTTTTCCATCTAATGTAACGGTATCTAACCCAATATGCACTAGTAATTCAACCCCAGATTCTGAACGTAAGCCGATTGCATGCTTTGTAGGCGCAATCATAACGACATTTCCATCAAACGGAGCATATAATTTGTTGTCTGATGGCTCTATCGCTAAACCTTGTCCCATAGCACCTGAGCTAAATACTTCATCTGGTACCTCTGAAAGTGGTATTACCTTACCGCTACATGGAGCATTTACTGTTTCTTCATTATTGTTTGGATCATTTGATTGTAAATTAACCCCGGTTTGTCCCTGGTCTTCTACTACGTTTTCACTACCTGCTTTTTTCGCTGTATCTTCACCATATCCGAAGATTTGAATTAAAACGACAGGCAGAATAACGGCTATCGCAACACCTAATAAAATTCCCCATATCGACATTGGATAGTCTGCACTTATCCCATTTACAATGGTTAGTGGCCCTGGCAGTCCTGCATAGGCAAAGTAATAAGGATTAAAGAAACTTGCTGCTATGGCACCAATAGCACCTGAAATACAACCAAATATAAATGGTTTCTTAAATCTCAATGTTACCCCGTAAATTGCTGGTTCTGTAATGCCGAATAGTCCAGTTACACCAGCCGAAACACTGACTTTTCGTGTTTCCTGACTTTTTGCTTTCAGAAAAACGCCAAGTACCGCGCCAACCTGTGCAATAACTGCAATCGTTTGATACGCCTGGAATGAATCTCGACCGTATAAGTCAAAATTCGCTAATATCATAGGGGTAATTCCCCAATGTACACCAAAAATAACGAGCACTTGCCAGAATCCTCCTATAATGGCTCCAGCCACAGCAGGTACGTTTTCTGCTAAGAAGTTATACCCATTCGCAATCCCATTTGCTCCTATTGTTGAAAGAGGACCAATTAATAAAATCGTTAACGGGACCATGAGTACCATACATAAAAATGGAACAAATAATGGTCTAATTACTTCGTTCATTCTCTTATTTAAAAATCTTTCAAGATAAGACAAAATCCACACTAAAAATAATGGTGGTAACACTGAGGATGTATACACAGTTTCAGTTAAGGGAAAACCTAAGAAAGTAATACTATTTCCTTCTGAAATTTGTACCGCCATTTCTGCCCATGTCGGACTAACTAATGCAGCACAACATGCGACTGCTATATACATGTTTGTTTTAAAGTGTTTTGATGCTGTAATTGCAATAAAAATTGGTAAGAACACAAATGGTGCCCATGAGATAAAACTTAAAACTTGGTAAGTTCCAGTTTCTACAAAGCGATCAGAGAATAAATTAATTATTATTAAAGCACCTTGCAAAATACCAGCTGCAGCTAAAACATATATAAACGGTGCAAAAACTGCTGACATAGTAGCAATTACACGGTTTAATATAGTTCCTTTGTTTTCACTTTTTTCCTCTGATGTATCAACGTTTACTAAACTTGAAAATTCATCATAAACTTCTCCAACATGTTGACCAATCACAACTTGGAATTGTCCGCTATTTTCTACTACGGTAATTACTCCAGGCATAGATGATACTTTTGCTTTGGCTTCTGGTTTAGATCGCTTAAGTACGATTCTAAGTCTAGTTGCACAACGTGTAACGCTAAGAACATTGTCTTCTCCATCAACAGCTTCTAAAATATCTTTCGCAAGTTTAGAATAATCTCTAATTTTTGCCGACAATTTTAATCCCCCCTTAATTCGTTTATACGCTTTCATTATAATTGTTCCGGTATAATTTATCAATAACCAAATAAAAATATAGTTAGTATACTATTCGATTAGATGAGCTTTTATTAGGTTTATGGTATAATTCTAATATTGTGTGAGATAAATAAAATAAAGAGGAATGTATATGATAAAGTATCAACAAATCGCAATCGAAATTGAAAAGTATATTGAAGATCATGCGCTTCAACAAGGAGATAAACTGCCAGTATTAGAAACATTAATGACTCAATTTCAAGTAAGTAAGAGTACGATTACTAAATCTTTAGACATGTTAGAGAAAAAAGGGGTAGTATTTCAAGTAAGAGGCAGCGGAATTTTTGTTAGAAGGCATAAGAGAAGAGGATATATTAGTCTACTTTCTAATCAAGGGTTTAAAAAGGATCTTGAGGATTTTAATATAACTTCAAAAGTAATTGAATTAGAAGTGAGAAAACCAACACAAGAAGCGGCTTATAATTTAAATATAGAACTCGATGCCGATGTCTATTATGTAAAAAGAGTTCGATATATTAATGGGCAAACATTATGCTTAGAAGAATCGTTTTATAATAAATCCATCATTACCTATTTGAATAACGAAATTGTCTCTGAATCAATATTTCATTACATTAGGGAAGGTTTAGGAATAAAGGTCGGTTTTTCGGATAAATACCTTCATGTAGATAAGCTAAAAGAGGAAGAAGCAAAGTATTTAGGTTTGAAAAAAGGGGAACCTGGACTTTACGACGAAACCATTTTTCATTTAACCAATGGTCAACCATTCGACTTTTCAAAAATCACTTATAACTATGAACAATCACAGTTCTTCATCCAAGCGAATAGTCATTTTTTATAAAAATATAAATATAAGCTTGGTTTCTTTTTCAGACCAAATGAAGCTGTTTTTAGTTGCCAGTGCCTGCCCCCGAAACGTTAGCGAATTAATGCAGCGGGAGCAGGCACTGGATTTTTTATTCACCTCTAAAAGTCCTGCCCCGACGAGGCCTGACTCGGTATCTAGACGAGCTTTTTCAATTAAAGCAGTTTCCTGTCGAAATTTGAGGTTAGGTAACCCTTGTAATGTAAGCGTTTTCAGTTATACTTGTAGTAGGTGGATAGCATGTGTGGCTGTCATAGTATCTAGCGCAGGTGGGGCTGATACCAGTACCAGAACATAAAGGTAAGGGTCTTTGTGTTTTTATTTCAGTAGTTTACATGTATAAAAGAATGATAGTTTGGGAACTATATAGATATGAAGTTGAATTAAGGGGGGAAAATAATGATGAGGGATAGTAAACTAACTATTGTAGATTTTATTAATAAAGATCGGTTTGAATTGAACTCTTACATTACACATTTATTCTCACAGATTAATAATCATTATTCGGAGAAGAAGGAAGATAGATTTTAAAACAACAGATTAAAAATGATAACGGGGTATTGAGTGATATAAAATAATGTAAATACCAATTAAAAGGATCTTCTAGGCGAAGATCCTTTTTCATACACCAGAATTTATATAATTCTAGGATTCAGTTTGCGTTTCGCAAGTCCAGCGCCTAGCCCCGACGCACAGGACGTGCTGCTCTTGCCCTTTTCTTCCCATATGCTTACCTTGTGTCTTAGCCCTAGAGACTAATTCCTGCTACATAGGGAGAGGAATTAGAATGAAGAAAAATATTGTAAATTTTAATGAAGCTGAAAGAAAAGAAAGGGAGTTGCTGAAATCCGTAAAGGAATGTCTAAAGACCCAGCACTCTCCATTAATATAGAAGAAAGGTTTGGAAAGAAATTATAGTAGGGGTAAGGGAATGTGAGGAAGTGATTCATACGGGAGAGATTAAAATGAAAGGAGATCCATCTTTACTAAACGAATTTATTGCTCTTTTTCAGTAAGAAGCTATTTATAAATAATAGATGATTACACTCCGTAATCATCTTTTCTTTTAGGATTAATATCTATGATTCTATTTATACAAACGCTGAAGCCTGAAGCGAAATTTCATATTCTCTATAGTTGAAAAGGCTTTCTCTAAGTTGTATGATTCCATAAAGAGAATTGAAGGAGAATCTCCAATGAAAATTGAACAATTGGAATATATCATTAAAGTCGCCGAGATGCGTTCGATTTCCAATGCATCCGAAATCCTCCATATCTCTCAGGCTGGAATTAGCATGTCCATCACGAATCTAGAGAAAGAATTAGGGATGAAAATCTTCAAGCGTTCACGAATGGGGACCATTCCGACCGAAGAGGGAAAGGAAATCATTCAAAAAGCCTATGAGATCGTGAGTAAGTTGGAAGAAATAAAAGACAGAGCTCAAATGCACACAGATACGATGGAAAAAGAATTACGACTATCGTCCACTCAAGGCTTATTTCTTACGTTTCTACCTAAGTCATTGGCTCTATTCAAGAAAAAGCATCCTAATGTAAACATTGTTATAGAAGAAAAAGGAGGACATGAGGTCATTAATGATGTCCTGAATAATAAAATAGATGTCGGATTATTAAATATCCCGAAGAAGAAACCTGATGAAGAAGAGTTGGAGTTTCACACTTTACTGGAAGGAAAACTAATTGTTTTTGTCAGCAAGAATTCCCCCTTGGCAAGCCGGAAAAGCATTACCCCACAAGAATTACTTGACCAAAATCTAGTTTTATATAACGGTCCACAGATAAGAACGTTCATGAAAGAATTTTTTAATCAATATGGTGAGATGAACATTTTATTTTCTACTAATAATACAGAAATCATGAAAAAATCCGTAGCGGAAGGGTTGGCTATATCTTTTTATTATGACATTGGAATTAATAGTGATCCGTATTATTTAAGCGGTGAACTGGTTCCTATTCCTTTGGTGAATATGAATAATAATTCGATGGAACTTGGTTGGCTATGCTCGAAGAAAAGGCATTTCTCAAAAGCGGCTAGAGAGTTTATTAAATGTCTTGAATTTTATACGAATCACTCTTAAATAATAGTTCCCGCACTAGGGAACTATTATTTTTTGTAAAAGGCAGTCGGCGAAAGTTGTAGCATCTCTTTAATGGTAAAACATCAAAATTACTTATGTGTATATAACATTTGGTTATTTTACTTCAATAAAATTTATACTTATAATTAACGTAAGATTAGGAATATTCACAAATTGGGTTGTTGTTATAAACTACTAACCTTCAACCTGTTCCAAGAATGGTATTTGTGATGAAAATAGTAAGAGGGAGGGAACTGCTCATAATGGAACAGATGACTTTTCAATCATTGCTACATAAAGGATTAAAAAGATTCGGCGAACTGCCGGCGATTACCTTGCTCCCAAATGAGAAAACATTGACGTACAAGGAGTTAATAGAAAAAGCAGAACGTATATCTTCCTATTTAATTCAATTAGGGATAGGAAGAGGTACCCATGTGGCTACGCTTATCCCAAACAGCCTAGAGAGTGTCATATTTAGTTTGGCCATTCAGCAATGCGGAGCGACGACCGTCCCAATGGGTGAAAAGCTCGGAACTCGAGAAGTTGATTTAATCTTGAAAGAATCTAAACCAAAAGTAGTCATAATGGCAACACAACCCCATGTGGCTACCATTCTTGACTATTTAGAAGACTCAAAAGATCCTCAAGTACAGATTATTGGTCTTCCTGGGTTTTGTGTCAATTACCCGGATACGTTTAAGCTATTCGAATGGCCAGAGGAAACAGTTGATGTAGATTTACCAATCGCTTCGACAGAAGATCTGGCCCTTTTAGCTTACACTGGTGGAACAACGGGTACGCCAAAAGGTGTGATGCATTCCCAGAAAGGATTAGCGGCCGGATTGATTTCTGCCGCCATTGAAGACCCGCTTGACGACCGAGATCGGTTATTACTGAGTACTCCACTCGTTCATTCGGCTGGTTCACTCCTTTGGAGATCCCTTGTTTCTGGGGTACATGTCTATATCATGCCTTCATTCCATCCTGTACATTTTATACAAGCAATAAAGGAATATAAGATTACGACCACATTCTTGGTACCAACGATGCTCTACAGGCTAATCGATCTGACCAAGAAGATGGATTATGATGTAAGTTCTATGCGAAACATTTACTACGGGGCTTCACCCATTTCTCAAGAACGCCTTAGGGAAGCTTTCGAAGTGTTCGGACCAATTATGAGACAGCAGTACGGCATGACAGAATGCAATATTGTCATTAATAGATTTTCAAAAAGTGCCCATCTGTGGGCGTACCATAACAACCCGGAAGCCTTGAAGAGCTGCGGAAAACCGTGTCTATTGACGGAGGTTCGTCTGATTGATGAAGAAGGGAATGAAGTCAAGCCGCTTGAGCTTGGGGAGATTATCGTGAAATCACCAGCAATGATGGAGGGATATTATCAAAGACCTGAGCTTACCCGAGAAACCATCCGTGACGGTTGGCTCTATACTGGAGATATCGGCATGAAAGATGAAAGCGGATACATCTATATTAAGGACCGGAAGAAAGATATGATTATTTCAGGTGGGATGAACGTCTATTCCTCAGAAGTAGAGCGTGTGGTAAATCGGCATCCAGCCGTTTCCTTAAGTGCATGCATTGGGGTGCCACATCCCGATTGGGGCGAAGCGGTTTGTGTAGTTGTAACTCTAAGAGAAGGGTTCAACTGTACAGATGAGGAGGTTATCCATTTTTGTAAGGAGCGAACGTCCAAATATATGGTTCCAAAATTCATTTATTTCCAGGACACCTTTCCTCTTACACCCCTTGGTAAGGTTGATAAGAAAGAATTAAAAAAGTTGTATGTACAAGGTATAACAACCATTAAGTAACTAGAAAGCTGGGAAATTGGTAGTATTCCCAGCTTTCATTCTATAAGATTACCAAACTTTAAAGGATCTTCAAGGAATATAGCAGCCAAGGATTTGCTGGAGCGGTTGTTTCTGCTTTAGGCATGATTCTCCCTTCCCTTATCATCATTTTAATTGTGGTTACTTTTTTCTATAAGGCTAGTAAAAATCGAGTGGTGCAGTCAGCTTTTTACGGCTTGCGGCCTATGAATGTCGGACTCATCTTTTATGCAGCCATCAAGTTTGCGATTTCGAACAGTCTCATAGGTCTCTAACTTTTAGTACTATAAGTTTACTAGGGATCTTTATTATGTCTCTATTCGCTTTAACTCGACTTAACATACACCCTGCTCTAGTCATTATTCTCTCTGGAATTGTTGGTATTACTCTCTATTCATAAATCTGTAGATAGATGTAATTTAAGTTTATATATAACTGAAACTTAACCATACTTAAAAAACCCTTACTTTACTTAACTTTATGTTTCTCTCTATAATCAGTTTATATCAGAAAATTCTTAATAATCTGAGTGAAACAAAAAACTAGATTGTTAATTTAATAATAAGTGAGAAAGGAGAATGGCTTTGGAAGAGTTAAAACACTTATTTTATCCAAAAAGTATAGCTATTATAGGAGCTTCCTCTTCAAAACAAACGTTAGGTACAAAAAAATTGAAAACGCTTCAAGAGTTTGGATTCGATGGGAGGATCTATGTTATCCATCCAACAGCTGAGGAAATAAATGGTATAAAAGCTTATCCTTCCATAAAGAAAGTACCGGAAACCATTGATTATGCGTATATAGCGGTTCCAAAAGAAAGGGTCGTAGATGTGATTCATATGTTCCATGGGAAAGTAAAATTTGCACATATCATCACTAGCGGATTTAGTGAGATCGGTAATTATGAAAAGGAACTGGAAGTTCTGGCAGCTGCTAGAAGAGCTAAAGTAAGATTAGTTGGTCCTAATTGTATCGGTTTGTATTGTCCTGAAGGAAAAATAACATTTTCTAAGCGGTTTTCACAGAATATTGGACAGGTATCTGTCTTTTCTCAAAGCGGTGGTCTGGCCAGTGATATTGGAATCCGTGGAAATAATCGAGGGTTAAAATATTCAAAAATCATCTCTGCTGGGAATTGTGTAGATCTGGGACCAGTTGACTTCCTAGAATATTTTATCAATGATCCAAAAACGAAAGTGATAGGCATGTATATTGAGTCGATTGATGATGGGAAACGTTTTATCGAAGTGCTAAAGAAAAATGCCGGTTCAAAGCCGATTGTTTTATTAAAAGGTGGACGTACGTACGAAGGAGCAAAAGCAGCTGCTTCCCATACAGGGGCCATGGCAAACAATTACGAAATAATTAAAGGGATTTGCACTCAATACGGTGTGATTTTAGTCAATGATTACGAGGATTTAATTGATACGCTCATCTTATTAGATTCCCTATCTACTCCCTTAGGTGAAAAAACCGTGTTACTAGGCATGGGAGGGGGAGCTACGGTTAGTGCGATAGATGCATGTGAGGAAAATGGGATATCTGTTCCTGAGTTCTCCACTGAAACACAACATGCATTATTAAACTTAAATCTACCAGACGGATACAGTTTAAAAAATCCGATTGATACACCAGCTTGGACACTAATGGCTGAGAACGGAAGAGTCATAAAAACGATATTGAATACGATTATGAAAAAGGAAAACTTTGATCATCTAATCGTGCATTTAAATATACAAGTGGTAGAAGGAACCTTTGGAAGGAAAGCATTAGACAACTTAGTGGAAGCGGTCTCTGAACTAAACCAATTGCCACTAAACGTAATGATTGTCTTACGAAATGAGCTAGCTGCTCTAGAAGAGCCGAGAGTTCAATTTGCCCGAAAATTAAGTCATACAGGAGTTCCTGTTCTCTTTAACTTAAACTCCGCGATTAAAGCTTTAAGTAAAGTCACTCAAAATAGCAAGATTCATAGTGAAAAGAAGAAGTATATCAATAATTAACTTAATTATTAGCAATTCGAGTTAGGGGGAATTTACATGTTTACCGTTCATGCGAACGTCGATACATCGATTTTGGAATTAAGAGATCGGTTGATCGATTTTATCTACAATGAACTATTACCTTATGAAAAAGAAAATCAAATAGATAGTGAAAAGCCGATAACAAAAGAAGCCATGATGTGGGTCAGAAAAAGAGCGATTGAATTAGGGTTCTATGGAATTAATTTACCTAAAGAGTTAGGTGGTCAGGATCTAAGTTTGAAAGGACTCTGTCTATTGAAAGAAGAGTTGGCTAAATCAGGTGCTGCTTTATGGGGAGTGGTATTAGGGGAATTAGGTGGACCTGCGAGAATCGGTCAAATGCTAGAATGGTTTACAGAGGAACAAATCCATAAATATGTGCGACCGCTTATGAGTGGGGATATTGGCTGTTGCTTTGCCTTATCAGAGCCAGGTGCTGGCTCTGACGCAAATGCAATACAAACAACCGCTGTTAAGGACGGCTCAGATTACATTCTAAATGGGAAAAAGCATTTTATCAGTTCAGCTCCATATTCAGATTTTGCTATTGTTATTGCAAAAGAAATACTAGAAGATAATTCAAAAGTGACAACAGCCTTTATTGTTGAAAAGCGAGAAGGGGATAAATCTGGCTTTGATTTAGGGGAAATACAGGTTCCGATCTCAGGAGAGTATGGAACAGCGGAGCTACTCTTTAATAATTGTAGGGTTCCAAGCTACAATATTATTGGAAAATCGGGGGAAGGTTTTCTACTTGGTATTAAGCGAATAAATCAAAACCGAGCTTTATGGGGCATCACATATATAGGTGTAGCTGAAAATATGTTTCAATTAACTCTGGATTATGCAAAACAAAGAAAGCAATTCGGACGATCTATTGGTGATTTCCAGGCCATTCAACACATGTTAGCCGATATGGCTACGGATATATACGCAGCAAAATGTATGGTGTATGATTGTATCGAAAAGATGGGAAATGGTCAAGAATCTAGGTCCGAGGCATCCATGGTGAAGCTTTACGCTTCTGAAGCAGCAAACCGTGTGGCAGACAAGGCGGTCCAAATCCATGGAGGACAGGGACTAATGAAAGGGCACCCGATCGAAAGAATGTATAGAAAAACAAGAATGTTCAGAATTTTAACAGGGACATCTGAAATACAACGAAACACGATTGCTAGAGAACTTTTAAAATAGAAAGCTCACTGGATAGGAGGGAAACGATGAGTAATGAATTATTAAGTAACTACAAAGGTTTAGGCCAACTAACTGAGGTAGAAAGTAAGGCATTATTCAAGGAAGCAGGTTTACCCGTTCCAACAAGTAAGTTTTGTTCCAGTGTAGAACAGGCAGTTCATTCTTCCATGCAAATGAATTTACCTGTTGTGGTGAAAATGGTATCAAAAGAGATCATACATAAAAGCGATATGGGAGGTGTGATCCTTAATAATCAATCCCCAGAAGACGTCCGGAAGGCATGTGAGCGAATTTTAGATTCCGTTGATCATAGCTTAATAGATGGTTTCTTAATTGAAGAAATGGTTGATTCGGGTCTAGAATTTATCATTGGTTTCTTTAAAGATGAGAATTTTGGGGATATGATAATGTTCGGCCTAGGGGGAATCTTTACCGAAATATTAAAGGATTTCTCATTAAGATCTCTCCCCATCAGCGAATACGATGCCATGGACATGATTAATAGCTTGAAAAATAACAAACTATTAAATGGATTTCGCCAATACCCGAAAGTGGATCAACAAGTGTTAGTACAAATATTACTGAAGCTAGGTGGAGAGCAAGGTGTGTTTACACAGAACTCTAGTAAACTTGAGGAAGTTGATATAAATCCTATTATCTATAATAAAGATGGTGTGTTTATTGTAGATGCGAGTATTGTTTTAAATAACGACTCAAGAAACTAATGAACAAAACTGTAAGCGTATTCAAAAATCTTAATAAACCGCACCAGCATCCGTCTATTAAACTATTGGAAGATAAAATCATTTTGTGAAAAATCTACGATTAAATTTTCATATAAAAGGGGAGGATTTACTCGATGAAAAAAAGTAAATTACTAATTATGATTTCCTTGCTTACAGCATTCATGTTTGGATGCAGTGCGAACACATCTAATGAGGCATCAGATAATAATACGGGAGAACAAGCAGAATTCACACCTGAGGGACCAATACGCTATATCGTTGGTTTTGCTCCAGGAGGGGGAACCGATTTAGCAGCACGTACTGTAGCGAGAACCTTGAACGAGAGCGGTATTGTGGAAGAATCATTTGCTGTTGAAAATTTAACAGGTGGGGGTGGAGTAAGAGCCCTGATGGAACTGAGCAACAAAGGGGATGGAAATACATTATTACAATCCGTTGATATTTATTCTCCTATGTATATGGAAGGATCTAAACTAAAACTAGACCAGTTTATTCCCGTAGCACAGGTGGCGAATAACTCACTATTATTAGTTGTGTCTAAAAATTCTGAATATAAATCAGTCGACGAACTATTTAATGCAATTAAAGAAGATCCAGGAAAAGTTTCAATAGGATTACCGGCAGCAACGGATACAGTTGAGGTTGTAAAATGGAACGAAATCGCTAAATCGTATGGAATAGCTAGCGAGTTGAAGTATATCCCACATAACGGAATTAGTGAGGTCATACCAGAATTGTTGTCAGGACGTATCGACGCAGCACTTCTTGTTCCTCCTGTGGCTAAAGGGTATTTAGATAGTAAAGAGCTAAATGCGTTAGCGGCGATGTCTGATGAAAGATTAGAAGTTTTACCAGATATCCCTACTCTTAAAGAACAAGGAATCGACGTTACATTTTATCGACCACAAGGAGTATTTTTGAAAGCGGGAGTAGGGGAAGAGGTAGTTGCTTACTGGGAAAATGCGCTTAAAGAAATGACTGAGAGCGAAGAATGGAAGACGTTTATTAATAACCAAATGTACATTAACGAGTTTAAAGGTAGTGAAGAGTACACAGAGTGGATGGAAACAGAAGGTAAAAATTACTCTGAGTTCTTAAAA
Organism: Metabacillus herbersteinensis; assembly: GCF_042433335.1. Classification (NCBI taxonomy): domain Bacteria; kingdom Bacillati; phylum Bacillota; class Bacilli; order Caryophanales; family Bacillaceae; genus Metabacillus; species Metabacillus herbersteinensis. The sequence goes on along the minus strand of NZ_JBHLVO010000019.1, from coordinate 60,668 downwards.
GGTAAAAAGTAAAACCCGGTTCACTCTACATGTTAAGGAGAAAACGATATACACCTCTTCCTAATTTTGAAGAGGTGTGATCTTTTCTCTCTCATTTTTAACATATTAAAAGTTTCAATATAAAAAACAACTAAATTCTTACTTAATGAAAAGCAACAGATAGGAGGAGGCAGTTCAATGATCTTGCGTTTGCTATTTCCAATATTTTTAATGCTCACCGTCTTTCTTTTACTGATTCAAACACTAAATTTAACGAAATTTGAAGCAAATGGAACGATAGGATCAGGATTTTTACCTATGGCACTAGCATTCCTTTTAATCATTTTATTAGCGATGGAGTCATTTTCTGTTTTTTCGAATGAAAGTAAGAAAGAGACGAAAGAGACGAAGGGTACTGCCAATAATCTTTCCCAGCAATTATTATTTATGGGACTCATTATCCTGACTTTAATAATGGTTAATGTTTTAGGTATGCTAATCAGTTTGGGGCTATTTATTTTTGTTGTCCTATTTAAAATGGAAAAGCGCTCCCTCATTAATTCCGCATTCTTTTCTCTTATTTCGATTTTCATCCTTTATATAACTTTTGTTAAATTACTTAGTATATCTTTTCCGATGGGACTATTAGATTAGAGGGGGGTGTGGAGATGGAATTGTCATTATTAATGGATGGCTTGGTTTCAATCGTAACAAGTCCATCTACATTATTATGGTGTATGTTAGGTGTTACAATTGGAACATTAGTAGGGGCGCTCCCAGGCATAGGATCATTAACAGCGATGGCAATTTTAATGCCCATAACGTTTGGTGTAGCGCCGTTGGATGCACTTGTCTTACTGATTAGCATTTACATGGGTGGGATGTATGGAGGCAGGATTAGCTCGATTTTAATCAACGTCCCAGGAGATGCTGGTGCATTAGTTACTACATTCGATGGATATCCAATGGCACAGCAAGGGAAAGCTGGACATGCCCTAACCTTGAGTGCGATTGCTTCTTTTATTGGGGGTTTGGTTGGTTTTTTAGGTTTAGTATTTTTAATAGGGGTTGTTTCAAAATTCGCTCTTTCCTTTGGGCCAGCTGAGTACTTTGCATTAATTCTTTTTTCCTTAATTGCCTCGAGTGGGGTGACCGGAGGCAAGCCAAGTAAAGCATTTATATCAGTAACACTAGGACTACTTATCGCAATGATTGGACTCGATCCTCTTGCAGGTGATCAACGCATGACCTTTGGGAGCATTCACTTATGGGATGGCATTAGTTTTGTTGTAGTGGCTATAGGTATATTTGGTTTATCGGAGGTACTAGCCCGTTTAGAATCCAACAAAAGCAAGGAAAGCATGTTTACCAAATTTAAATTTTCATCACTATTTCCTAAGGTAAGTGAAATTTCCAAAACATTTTTTAGCATGACACGTGGCGGCATAATAGGATTTTTAGTAGGGGCTTTACCAGGAGCCGGAGCTTCCGTAGCGACATTCCTTTCCTATAGTTTAGAAAAAAAGATATCTAAACAGCCAGAAACATTCGGAAAAGGAAATCCCCATGGATTAAGTGGACCGGAAGCAGCTGATAATGCATCCGTAGGAGGGGCTTTAATTCCAACCTTTAGTTTAGGTATTCCAGGTACGGCAAGTGCAGCTATTCTTTTAGGAGGAATGATGATGGTTGGTTTACAGCCTGGACCAGCCTTGTTACAAGAATCAGCTGATATTGTTTGGGGCGCAATCGCCGCATTACTAGTAGCAAACATATTACTATTGGTATTAAACACTCTGTTTATTCCTTTTTTTGCGATACTTATAAAAAATGCAGAACCATACCTAACAGCCGTTATAGCAAGTCTTTGTTTTATAGGGGTTTATACCTATAGAAATAGCTTATTTGATGTGATACTGTTAATTGTTTTTAGTCTTGTCGGGTATTTTATGAGAAAAAATGGTTATCCGTTAGCTCCATTAATACTTGGAATGATATTAAGTCCACTGCTAGAGCAAAATTTTAGAAGAGCCTTGCTATTATCAGAAAATAATTTATTGATATTTGTTAGTAGTCCAATATCCATTACTTTTGTGTTATTGTCACTCTCCATACTAATACTTCCAAGAATTCGAAAATATAAAAATAGGGAAAAAAATAATCATACACTGATTAATTACTAATATTGGAATAATTGTGACGCGTTTTTTACTTACCAATGGTCATATCGGAAAGATGAATGATGTAATGGCTTCCAAATCATCATCAGTAAATAACAAAATGTTTATGGTCTACCTATCCTCACATGGTAGCCACTGAAGTTGAATTCTAATCGAAAATAATTAAAAAATATGTTAGTAATTAAAAATTATCAAGAGTGGTAGAGAGAACTGGCACAACAACACCACAGCAATCTGCTATATGTAAGGTGCTAACACCAGCAAAGCAACAGCTTTGGATGATAAGTCGGTGATGAACCCCTTTTGTATTCCAATGCAAAAGGGTTTTTTTACAATTGGATATACGTCTGGGTTGAACAAAAAGTTATAAGGAAGGGTGGATAAACGATGTTTAAAACAATTATAGAACCACGAGTTTCTGAAACGGATGGGGTAGGGCACATTAATAATACAACCATACCTGTTTGGCTAGAGGGTGGTAGAAATAAACTATTTTCATTATTTAACCCCGATCTTGATTTTAAAAATTGGAAAATGATCATTTTAAAAACAACAGTCGAGTATAAACAGCAAATATACTTCGGCAAAGATGTTGAGATAAAATGCTGGGTCAAGCGATTCGGCGATTCCAGCTTGGAACTATATGAAGAAATTTGGCAGCAAGGAACCCGATGTGCAATAGGAAACACGATCTATGTAAACTACAACGTTCAAGAAAGAAAGAGCGAGTCTATACCCGAAGAAATTAGAAAAGAATTGGAAAAACATTTATATGGGAGGGAATCTAATGAAATAAAGTGATATACAGTTTAGAGAATCATTTTGCCAGAATTAGATTAAAATCGACCTAATTCATCGATTATAATCAATCATAATATCTCAATCAATGTACAGATGCCTTTCTACATAGTGGAGACGCAAATGAGGAAAAAAAGTATTCCTTGCAATAACCTAATTGACCATTATTCTGTTGTCTCATTCAACACCTAACTTAATTGTTCCTATTGAACTAACTAGTGTAATTTAAAAACGGTAGAAGCGGCGAAAGGATTATTGTAAAGGTGATTTATCAGCATCCTAAAAGGGATTTCCGTTTCAATACACCTAAACCTAAATGGTTATTTAAACCAGATAAGGCTTAGGGTAGTTTGAATAATTAAATCGTAAATAGGTCCTTCGTTTGGAATGCGTTTTCTACATATTTAATAAATTTTTTGGACGAAGCAGAAAGAGGTCTTTTCTTAGAATGAACCAACCCAAATGCCATCTGTACTGGATCATAATTAACAATATGCAGCTTTTTTACTTTATTATTAGCCTGAAGCTCGTTATTTTTAGTAGACCAATCTGGTGAAAAAGTGATTGCTAAATTATTTATTATTGCTTTTCTTATCACATCAGTATTGTTTGATGAAAAAAGGATATTCAACGGACCGAATTGATTTAAGAAATCATTGACAAACCACTTGATATAGTCCCCGTTATACATAACAATTGTTTGATTAATTAGAGTTTGTGGTTTAACACTGTCATGTATCGCAAGCGGGGAGTTTTTGTTCACATAAACTTTCATTTCACCTTTGATCAAAGGTTTAAACTCTAAATCATCAGTTATATTCTTGAGTCCAACATGATAGGCAATCATGCCAATGTCAACTGTGCTCTGATTTATCGCCTCGATAATTTCTTGTGTTTCTTGTTCTTTTATTTCAATGTTCACGTTTGGAAAATCTGCTTTAAAAGCAGCCATCGGATTGAGGAAAAATGTCATAAACGTTGGAATCGAAGCTAATTTTAATTCTCCTTTTACTGCCATTATTTCGGTTTGCATTTCATCTTTTAATTCTTGAATTACTTTTATAATTTCATATGCCTTTTGGATGACCTTTTGTCCTTCTACTGTTGGAATTGTTCCTGTGCGTGAACGATGAAATAACGTTACTCCAAGTTCTTTTTCAAGTAGCGATAGGGATTGACTAATAGCCGATTGTGTAACATGAAGGTTTTCTGATGCTTTTGAAATCGTCCCTGCTTTTGCAACCTCGATAACATATTCTAATTGTTCTATTTGCATAGGATCCTGCTTTCTATAAGTTTTTCTTAAGTATCCATTAAAAGGTTTAATTTTATTAATGGTAATCTAAATTGTATAATAAATTCAGGTTATTCTCAAATTTTTATTTTTTTGTGAGGTGAAAAATGACGAAAGATTAGTGTTTCTACAAGTAGAATCTTACAAAAATATTAGGTACCGAATATTTATAATTGAAAGCGCTACCGCCAGGTTTTTAGAAAAGGAATCCAGCAGGTTTGGAAGAGAGATTGGTGCTATTACTTTATATGAATATTCTAATGTTAGCTCGCGGAACTAATTTTTAGAATGTAAATGTAAATGTAAATGGAAGGTAGGATGATTAATGTGCGTTGGCTTATATTAGGCTCAATCTTCATACTTGCTGTTATCAGTTTTGCAGATAAGACGATTATTGGATTAGCTGCAGGTCCAATAATGAACGATTTGAATCTTAATTATGAACAATGGGGGATAGTCGGCAGCAGCTTTTTTTGGTTGTTTTCAATTGCTGGAATTATTGGAGCTGCGTTGTCAGATCGGTTTGGAACAGGGAAAATGCTCTTGATTATGGCGGTAATCTGGACGATTGCCCAATCAATGACTTTTTTTGTGGCCAGTTTGCCCTTGCTAATATTGACTCGCGTAATGTTGGGTGCTGGGGAAGGTCCATTTTTTGCTACTGCCGTTAGTCATCTCAGTAAATGGTTTCCACCTGAATCGAGAGGATTTGCCTTCTCTATTTTAAATTTAGGTAATACAATCGGAAAAGCAGTTTCAGTGCCCGTCCTGGTCTTCCTTATTGCTAAATTTGGCTGGCGAGAAGCGTTTGTTATTCTTGGTGTTTTTAGCCTTATATTTGTCTTTTTCTGGTTGTGGGTAGGAAGGATGAAACCGCCTTTGTCAATCAATGAACCAGAAACGGCAAAATCAAAAATAGACTGGAGAGCAACCTTCAGGATTCTCCGCTCACCAACGTTTGTTTTTACGACCTTAATAGCATTTATGGGTTATGCCGTGATTACGTTCAGCCTCGTCATTAACCCAACCTATTTAATAGAAGTCAAACAAGTTTCAGCACAAACGATGGGATATATGAAAGCGATTTCAGGTGGAGCAGGGGCGTTGCTTTGTATTATTATTTCAATCTATTCTGACCGAATTTACAAGAAAACCCAGAACATATGGAAGGCTCGCGTTTTGTTAACGTCCATCTGTATCTTTCTCGCTGGAGTCTTGTATTTCTTGTTCACAATGACCACTTCAGTTCCATTAATGACCTCTGCTTTAATTTTGGAGAATGCCTTTATTTTACTGTTATTTACACTTTGTCCACAAGTCGTAAACAGTCTCCTTCCCGAAAGGAAAGGACTTATGTCAGGTATTATGATGGGGATTGCGACAACATCCGGGATTATTGGGCCGATCATTTTTGGAAAGGTCATTCAGGCAGCTGGTACTAACAGTGCAGCGGGATTTAACATCACCATCCAAGCGCTTTCAGTTCTTCTTATCTTAAGTGCCGCCATTTATGCTATTTTTGCAAGGCCTCCTCAACAAGGAAATACGAATAACGTTCAGTCTCCAAGGAAAATATCAGAAACGGTTAATTAATGCTTTAAATTTAGAATTAGAGAATAGGAGAGGGTTATTATTTTGCCACAAAACACAGTAAAAGATGAAAAAGAGAAGGCATTGGCTTATTTAAAAGAACATACGAAGAGGTTTAAAAAAGGGGTTGAAAAAGTTACGGAAAATATATACTGCGCTGTAGGATACGGTTTAGCAAATTCAACTCTAATTGTAACTAAAAAAGGAAATATCATTGTCGACACGACAGAAAGCATTGACTCAGCAGCTGAGATTAAAGCTGAGTTTGATAAAATTTCCCCCTTGCCAACAATCGCAATCATTTATACTCATGGACATGCAGACCATGTGAACGGGGCATCCGTATTTATGGATGAACAGACAGAAATTTATTCGAATTTCAAAACAGTTGAATTTTTTCATACACAGTTTAACCAGCTTAAAAGCATACTAGATATACGCGGGGCCAGACAATTTGGAGTGTTCCTGCCACCTGATCATACTCCTTGCAGCGGATTAGGTCCGTCTTTGCGGGTTAACCGGAATAACCCCAAATTGGTGTTCCCGACACAGGTTTTTGAAGATTCTTTGGTATTAACCATTGGGGAAGTAACGTTACAGCTAGTATCGGCACCTGGAGAGACGGATGATCAAATTTTTATTTGGATTCCGGGACAGAAAGTATTGCTGGGCGCAGATAATTATTATCCTGCCTTTCCGAATCTATATACCATAAGGGGAACAACGCCACGGCCTGTTCTGCAGTGGGTTCAGTCATTAGATAAAATGCGCGACCTTCAAGCAGAGTATTTAGTTCTTGGTCACACAGAACCGGTCTTTGGTTCTGAACAAATAAGTGAACTTTTGACAATGTACAGAGATGCTATTCAGTTTGTGCATGACAGTACAGTTCGTGGCATGAATAAAGGAAAATCTGTTGAACAGCTGGTGGAAGAAATATCTCTTCCAAATCATTTACGGTATTGTAGTGAGCTAAGGGAACTTTATGGAAGCGTATCACAATCTGTTCGAGCCATCTATCACGGATACTTGGGCTGGTTCGATGGGAACGCTACCAATTTAGAAAGGCTTTCTCCGAAAATTTTTGCCGGAAAAATCGAGCAACTTGCTGGAGGAACAGATGTTTTAATTGAAGAAGCAATAAGAGCTTTAGGAAATGAAGAATATCAATGGGCAGCAGAACTTTCGGATTTGTTATTAGCATTGTTGCCTGGCAGCTATTATGTAAAAAAAATAAAAATAGAAGCATTAACTGAATTAGGTTTAAGATCCTACAATTCGAATAATCGTTCGTACTATCTTTCACAGGCAAATGAGTTGAAAGAATACTTTCATTATCCGGACAAAAAACCGTTAAAGACAAGGATAGCCTATGCACATGCTATGCCGCTTGACAGTTTCTTTGCAAATATGACGATCTTACTCAACCCTGAGCATTGTAAAGATAAAACATATTCTGTAAACGTTTATATTAAGGATAAAGTTTTAGACTTTAGAATTGTCATTAGAAAGGGGATTGCAGAAATCCGTGAAGGAGCGGAACAAGACCCAGAACTGACAATCAGCACGGAAGAAAAGATTTGGAAAGATATCATTATAGGAGCAAGGGAATGCGAGGAAGTCATTAAAAGGGGAGAACTCCAAATTGAAGGAGATTCAACTCTATGTAAGGAGTTTATTGCCCTTTTTCAGTAAGGGTGTATACAACAATCCTGGTATTTGCAATTAAATAAAGTTACAAAAGTTTACAGGAAAGAAGGAAATCCTATGGTCATTAAGCTAGAAGAGGATCTCAAGAAACTTCGAGAAAAATTGCAAGATTTCATTCAAAATGAATTGCTTCCATATGAAGAGGAGCACGGATTGAATGCCGAAGAAGATATTCCGATGGAAGCGATTAGATGGGTAAGAAAACGGTCCAGGGAATTGGGTTTTTATGGAATTAACCTACCCATAAAATATGGAGGTCAGGATATCAGTTTAAAAGGATTATGCATATTTAAGGAAGATTTAGCTCGCTCAGGAGCTGTTTTATGGGGACAGGTAATCGGGGAAATCGGAGGACCGCTGAGAATTGGACAAATGCTGGAAAGTTTCACCCATGAGCAAATAAAAAAATATGTGATTTCGGTCATTTCTGGAGAGTCAAGCTGCTGTTTTGCGCTTACCGAACCGAATGCTGGCTCCGATGCTTTTGCAATCGAAACAACCGCTGTAAGAGATGGGGATGATTATATATTAAATGGGAAAAAGCATTTTATTAGTGCTGCCCCTTATGCGGATTTTGCTATTGTCATAGCCAAGGAAGTACTAGATGGAGAGAAAAAGAGAATCACCGCATTTCTAGTAGATAAAAAAACGCAGAAAAAGCCTGGTTTCGAACTAGGCAAAATTCAAGTCCCTATATCAGGAGAACGAATTCACGCTGAATTAATCTTTAATAAATGCCGAGTACCGGCAACAAATATTATCGGGGAACCTGGAAAAGGATTACTGCTGGGATTGAAAAGAATCAGCACGAATCGTGCGTCCCATGCTGCAGGATTTATAGGGATGGCTAAACGCCTCCTGGATTTATCTGTTGAGCAGGCTAAAACGAGGATTCAATTTGGCCGGCCTATTGGTGACTTTCAGGCAATCCAGCATATGCTGGCGGAAATGGCTACGGAAGTCTATGCGGCAAGGTGTATGGTCTATGATGTGATAAGTAAGATTGATCGTGGAGAGGAAGACCGGGCAGGGGCCTCGATGGCTAAGTTATTCGCCTCCGAAGTAACCAGCACCGTGGCCGATAAGGCAATACAAATCTTCGGTTCCAAGGGATTGGAAAAAGGGCATCCAGTAGAAAAAATGTATAGAAGTGCCCGAATGTACCGGATCCTTAGTGGTACCTCGGAAATTCAAAAAAATACTATTGCAAAGGAATTGTTGAAAGGAACAAGTCTCTAATAATGGTTTTAAAAAAGAAGGAAGTATTAAATCATGTTTTCAGCCCTATAGTTCATCGACGTATAATAGGAATGCTTTCATAAGGTTGATGATGCGTTGATTTTCCTGATTAAGAATTCTTTAGAAACACAGTGTAAAATCTGCAACCCCTTAATAACTAGTGTTCCGGATTTGCAAATTTAAGACAGGAAACGGCGAAAAAGATATGACGGGAGGAACAACCTATTATGCAAAGTACGACATTTCAGTCATTAATACTTAAAGGAATGAATAGATTCGGAGACTTGCCAGCCGTTACGTTGCTGCCAGATGAGAAAACAATGACATATAAGGAGTTATTGGTCAAAACAAGACTCATATCCTGTTATTTGCGCTGGTTGGGAGTAGGAAGAGGTAGCCACATTGCTACTCTTATACCAAACAGCCTTGAGGGTGTAATGTTTGGTTTAGCTATCCAGCAATGTGGAGCAACGTTAGTCCCATTAAGTGATAAGCTGGGAACACGAGAAGTTGATTTTATTTTAAAGGAGTCAAAACCAAAAGTCGTAATCATTGCAACACATACCCATATAGACACAGTCCTAGATTATCTGGAAGGATCAATAGATCATGATGTCAGGATCATCGGCCTTCCTGGATTTGGTGTCCACTTCCCAAATAGGTTTGAGCTTTTCCAATGGCCGGTAGAATCAATGGATTTGGTGTTTCCAACAGCTTCAGCGGATGATATCGCCCTTCTTTCCTACACTGGAGGAACAACGGGTACTCCTAAAGGCGTCATTCATTCTCAGGAAGGATTGGGCGCCGCTATGCTCTCTGCCGCCATTGAAGACCCGCTTGACGACCGGGACCGTGTATTGCTAAGTACTCCACTCGTGCATTCGGGAGGTTCCCTCCTTTGGAGAGCCCTTATTTCGGGGGTTCATATTTATATTATGCCTTCATTCCAAACCAAACATTTCATGCATGCAATAAAGGAACATAAGATCACAACCACTTTCATGGTACCAACCATGCTGTACAGACTACTCGATTTGGCAAAGACGGTAAATTATGATGTAAGCTCCATGCGTAATATATATTACGGAGCTTCACCTATTTCTCAAGAGCGCCTTAAAGAGGCTTTCGAATTGTTCGGACCAATAATGCGACAGCAGTACGGCATGACAGAATGCAATATAGTCATTTCCAGGCTATCCAAAAGCGCACATGTTTGGGCCTACCACAACAAGCCAGAAGTCTTGAAAAGCTGTGGGAAACCATGCCTTTTGACCGAAGTTCGACTTATTGGCGATAAAGGAAATGAAGTGGGCCCGTTGGAGCTTGGAGAGATTATCGTAAAATCACCAGCCATGATGGTGGGATATTATCAAAGACCTGAGCTTACTAAAGGAGCAATCCGTGATGGCTGGTTCTATACCGGGGATATCGGCATGCGGGATGAAAGTGGTTACCTGTATATCATGGACAGGAAGAAGGATATGATTATTTCGGGTGGGATGAACGTATATTCCTCAGAAGTAGAGCGTACGGTAAATCAACACCCGGCTGTTGCCTTAAGCGCGTGCATTGGAGTTCCTCATAAGGATTGGGGTGAAGCAGTCTGTGTAATTGTAACCACAAAAGAAGGTTTCAGCTGTACAGAAGAGGAGATCATCCAGTTTTGCAAGCAAAATACTTCAAAGTATATGGTGCCTAAAATCGTCTATATTCAAGATACACTCCCGCTTACACCAATCGGAAAGATTAATAAAACAGAATTAAAAAAGATGTATGCACTGGGGATGCTAACCATAAAGTAACAGGAAGGCGGGGAATCCATTTTACTCCCCGCTTTTTTTAATACAGAACCCTCTATAAAAATACCTTTTTATCTTTGCCAAAAGGCAATGGCGATATAATATTGTGGGTATAAACAGTTGTCTATTTGCCCCTTTCTTGAATTATTACCATTTAAAATATAGAAAGGATGGAGTTATGATTAGAGCGTTTGTAAGGAATTATCCAAGTTCGATGATAAAACGTGATGTAATTGCCGCACTTACAATAGCTGTGATGCTTATTCCTCAGGGGATGGCATATGCTATACTCGCAGGAGTTCCTCCCGTTATGGGATTATATGCATCCACGATTCCTCTATTTATCTATGCCTTTTTAGGTTCATCTAAACATTTGTCCATTGGACCAGTTGCGATTACTTCATTGCTTGTCTTCTCCGGTGTGTCTCCATATGCAGAGCCTGGATCTTCTTTGTATATATCAATGGTTATCGTTCTTGCGACAATGGTAGGTGTCATTCAGATGTTATTTGGATTACTTGGACTCGGTTTCATCGTAAAATTTATTCCTCATTCTGTAATGAGTGGTTATACTTCAGCAGCCGCAATTGTTATCGGGATTAGCCAGTTAAAGTACATGCTTGGAATAGAACTAGGAAACTACTTACAGGTTCAATTCCTTCTCCTTGAGTTATTTCACAAAGTGAACGACATCCAAGTTCTGGCACTTGTAATCGGAGGAGGGTGTATGGCCCTTCTCCTCCTCATGAAAAAGTGGACGCCTAAACTGCCTTCAGCCCTTGTAGCAGTTGTTGTTTCAATTCTCACGGTTGTTTTCTTCCATTTAGAGACTCATCATCTTCGAGTGGTAGGTCATATTCCAAGTGGTTTTCCAGATTTCTCAATTCCAGATTTTTCAATGGAAATGGTAAAAATGCTGGCACCAATGGCTTTAACAATTGCTCTATTAGGATTTATGGAATCTCTGTCGATAGGAAAGGCAGTAGCTAAGAAAGAAAAGTATTATATTCATCCAAATAAGGAGCTTAAGGCATTAGGATTAGCAAACATTATTGGATCCTGTTTTGCCTCTTTTCCTGTGAACGGTAGTTTTTCAAGAACAGCAGTCAATCATCAAGCTGGTGGAGCGACAAAAATGACCGCTATTATTACAGGAATGCTTGTCCTAATAACGGTTAGTTTCTTTACGTCTTTTTTTTACTATCTGCCATATGCAACACTGGCTGCCATTATCATGGTTGCTGTTTATAAATTAATTGACATTCCCGAAATGAAGTATTTGTTCAAGGTCAAAAGATTTGAAGGATGGATTTGGGTTGCTACATTTTTAACTACATTATTTATTGGGATTCAATGGGGAATTCTTTTAGGTATTATCTTTACACTTGTCCTTCTCATCAAAAAAAGTGCAGAACCGTATATTACACAGCTTGGCTATGTTGAAAAAGAAAACACGTTTCGGGACATTAGTCGTTACCCAGATGCAATAACATCTAATGAAGTTGTCATTTTAAGGGTAGATTCTAGTCTGCATTTTGCTAATATCTCTTATTTAGAGGATAAGATAAATAAACTAATTAAAAAAAGTTCAGCCAAGTGGTTCATTATTGAAATGAGTGGTGTCAATGACATTGATACTGTTTCCATTCAACGTTTAGAGGAACTCATTGATTTCTATCGAGGCAAAGGGGTAACCGTGTTATTTGCAAATATGAAAGGGTCAGTTCGTGAAACTCTCATTAAAGTTGAATGGCAGGAAAAATATAAAGAACAACGTAACCATTTTACCGTCGAACAACTTTTAAAGGAAAAGGGTATTCGTTCTTATTTTGATCCAACTATTCAATATATAAGTTCAACAAAGGAATGGAAAAATGATTTCACTATATGAATAAAGAAATCATCTTTGAAGCTTTTTTCCAGTAGATACATAACAGCGTCTAGGATGTATTTTAAAAGTAATTATCAGGCATCTCCTTATGATGCCTTTTCTATTAAAAAGAAATCATTCTTAAATCGTCATTCTCATTTATGGGGTGACGATTTTTTATTTGAGTTGAAAGTTTGGAACGCTGGCACTCCCCGATTCGTCTTGTTTCACAGCACTGTTCCACAGGAGTCGAGGAGTCCCAACGATCACTATAATTATGACAACAATGCAAATGACAAAATAGCCTTTTCTTTAAATTGAAACCGCTTTATTTACGTCGTATCATAAAAAGTGTAAAACAGACAATATTAAACTTACACTTTTTATTTGAAAGGAGCATATATAGATGTCAAATTCAACAGAGGGATCGAAACCAGATTTCCGCGTTAAGATCCAGCGTTTTGGTAGTTATTTAAGTGGCATGATTATGCCTAATATCGGAGCCTTTATTGCATGGGGGATTATTACTGCGTTATTCATTCCGACTGGTTGGTTTCCAAATGAAGACTTAGCTCAGCTTGTGGGACCAATGATTACGTATTTACTTCCACTATTAATTGGTTATACAGGTGGTAAGATGATTTACGATGGACGTGGTGGAGTTGTTGGTGCTACGGCAACAATGGGGGTTATCGTTGGTTCTGATATCCCGATGTTCCTAGGCGCAATGATTATGGGACCTCTTGGTGGTTGGTTAATTAAAAAGATTGACCAATTTATCCAACCGAAAGTGAAGCAAGGCTTTGAGATGTTAGTTAATAACTTCTCAGCAGGAATTTTAGCAGGTATATTAACAATTGTTGCATTCTGGGGAATTGGTCCAGTTGTAGAAGGTTTAAATAATGTGCTAGCGGCTGGAGTTGAGGCGATTGTTAATGCCGGGTTACTTCCTTTAACAAGTGTCTTTATTGAACCAGCAAAGGTCTTATTCTTAAACAATGCACTTAACCATGGTATTTTAAGTCCACTCGGGACAGAGCAAGCAGCTGAAACAGGTAAGTCTATTCTATTCTTACTTGAATCAAACCCAGGACCTGGTCTAGGTATTTTATTAGCGTTTATGGTTTTCGGAAAAGGTACAGCAAAGCAAACATCACCAGGAGCGGCAATCATTCACTTCTTTGGTGGAATTCATGAGATTTACTTCCCGTACATCTTGATGAAGCCATTACTTATTTTAGCGGCAATTGCAGGTGGAATTAGTGGTGTCTTCACTTTCACATTATTCAATGTAGGGTTAGTTGCCCCACCATCACCAGGTAGTATATTTGCTCTTATGGCAATGACACCTAAAGGCGGAAACCACTTAGGCGTATTACTAGGGGTTCTTGTAGCATCAGCAGTTTCTTTTGCAGTAGCTTCTCTTATTCTTAAAACAAACAAAAAAGAAGAAGAAGAGGATATTTCCGATGCAACTGCAAAAATGGAAGAAATGAAAGGTAAGAAAAGCTCAGTTACCGAATCATTTAATGCGACAAAAACAGTTGAAGAGAAAGTTTTTAATGCGAAGGACGTAAACAAAATTATTTTTGCTTGTGACGCAGGAATGGGTTCTAGTGCAATGGGATCGTCTATCATGAAGAATAAAGCGAAAAAAGCTGGTTTAGAAATTGATATTACCAATACATCAATCAATAATATTCCAAATGATGCTGATGTCGTTATTACCCACAAAGATTTAACATCACGTGCAAAAGAAAAGCTTCCGACTGCACATCATATTTCTGTTGAAAACTTCTTAAACAGTCCAAAATATGATGAGCTAATAGAAGACTTGAAATCATAATTTTGAAAAAGGGATTGTCCAAAAAGTCCTAAAATGAAAGCAGGAAGAAAAACCGTTCAATTTTTCCTTCCTGCTTTTTTTTTTGCAGGAGAGGAATTTTTTCTCCTTTTTTTATTTATTTCAGATATGCTCACTTCGTAAGGATTATTACTTTTTATATTAAATTTAAACCAAGAGTGGATTGTAGTGGATAAACTTGACTCCTGCGGGACGTAGAGGAAAGGTCGAGACCCCGGAGGCGTAGCCGAGGAGGCTCGACTTCCTCCCCGCGGAAAGCAAGTGCTTGGAGCGGAAAGGAACGGTCCAGGTTCAAAAAGAAAATCACCATTCTTTTTGAACCCAAAAATCGGCTGTCGTAAAGTCAGCTTTCACTGATTTTTTTGGACAATCCCTTGTTTTAGTCTATTAATTCAAAGCTAAATCAATTTAATTATGGCAACAATCCTCATGACGAAAATGTATCAATCAAATATTGAGATAGAGATTAAAACACTCTATCATAATAAAGGAAAGCAAGAATATTTCATATATGTGAGTAGCTTTGCTCATAATATGTCATGATGTTTGCCATAATCATGGAGTGAATCGTATGTATATTTCAGCAAGGGAAAGAAAGATACTCGAGCTCTTATTGAACAACAGGGAAGAAACGACGGTAAAAGATATAGCGATAGAATTAGATGTAAGTCCCCGGACGATTCATCGTGATTTAAAAGGGGTAGAAGAAATTGTAATCGAGCATGGCCTTGGACTCCAAAGGAAATCCGGAATTGGTATCCAAGTAATTGGTGATGATGAAGTAAAAGAAAGATTGAAGCTGTACTTATTTAATCTATCTCACAATGAATATACTCCTGAAGAGCGCCAAACGATTATTTTATCAGCGTTGCTTGTTACTGCCGAGCCTGTGAAATTAGTGTCGTTGGCCAATGATCTAAATGTGACAATTGCGACCGTTAGTCATGACTTGAATAAAGTCGAAGAACGGATCGAGCCATTTAGCCTAAACTTATTAAGAAAACGCGGCTACGGAGTTGAAATCAACGGTTCTGAATCTGCGAAAAGAAAAGCGATGAGCAAACTGATCGTAGATAATCTGGATGAATTCGAGTTTATCTCCAGTATTAAAGAAAACATTCAAAAAAGGTCTGTTCAAACTGTCGATACGATTACGGATCGACTACTGGGACTCGTTGATAAACAAAAGCTTCTTATTATTGAGAAGCAAATTGACGAGATTAAGAGGGATCTTCCCTATTCTATTGCGGATAGTGCATATATTGGGTTAGTCGTTCACTTAGCACTAGCTATTGAACGTATTCAGCAAGGGGAAGACATTAACTATGATGAGGACTATTTAATAAGCTTGAAACAAACGAAAGAGTTCAAAGTAGCCGAAAAGATTGTTTCAGGGCTAGAGGAAGTTTTTCGAATTGAGATATCTCAAGGTGAAATTGGCTATATCACGATGCACCTGATGGGTGCGAAACTTCGTAATGATCACTATGATTTATTGGAGGATGCGAATCTTCACGTAGGAATTTTAGCCAAAAACTTAATTCGCTATGTTAGCACTGAAATCAACTATGACTTGAAAGCAAATACATCATTATTTCAAGGCTTAGTCGCTCATTTAAGACCTGCATTGTACCGGATAAGGCAAAACATGGGCATATCAAATCCGCTACTTTATAAAATAGAGCATGATTATATGGATCTGTTTTTAATTTTAGAAAAAGCAGTCAAAGAGATCTTCCCTGATTTACATGTACCGAAAGAGGAGATAGGCTTCTTGGTGATGCACTTTGCTTCGGCTCTATTAAATAATGACGAGGTAAGGGAACAAAAAACATTAGTCGTTTGCTCAAGTGGAATTGGAACATCAAAAATGCTATCAACAAAGTTGCAGCAAGAAATTCCAGGGTTAAAAACAGTTAATGCTTCCCTATTTGACATTGCTGCGATAGATGTAGAAGAATTTGATGTTATCATTTCAACAATTCCATTAAAGAACTTCAAAGAAGATTATTTGGTCGTAAGTCCTCTATTGTCTGATGAGGAAGTTAATAAAATTAAACGGTTTCTTTTAGAAAAGAAACATTTTACCGGTAAAGAAAAGCAAAAGCTCGAATTCAAAAGGCGTCAGGTTAATAGTGGTGATTTCCTTCAAACTATCGAGAAGTCCAAAAACTACTCAACTGCAATCTATCAAATCCTAAATGGTTTTTCTTTTTCAAGCATAGAAGATTCTGTTCCATTAGTAACAGCATTGAAGAATGCGTGTGCAGTATTGCATAGGAAGAATGTAGTTGGTGATACACAAGGAGTTCTAACTGAGCTTTTAAAACGAGAAGAGTTAGGTGGACTTGGGATTCCAGGAACATCGCTCGCCTTATATCACACAAGAAGCACACAGATCCTTATGCCGTCTTTCACCATCTATCGTTTAAATCATCCATTAACAATAAAAGCCATGGATGATTCTTTTGTTGAAATGAATACGATTCTACTAATGCTTTCTCCGGAAAAAATTAATGAGGAAACATTAGAAGTCCTAAGTGGAATTAGTTCGCTAATTATTCGAGATAGCCAATCCATTGAACATTTTCAGTCAGGCCAGGAACAGGATTTAGTAAATATTTTAGCTACAGAGTTAGAAACAATCTATGAAACAAAGGTAATAAATAAGGAGTGAATGATTAACATGACAAAGAAGATTTTATCCGAAGAAAATATTGTACTTAATGCAAGTTTTAACGACAAAGAAGAAGCAATCAGAGGTACCGGCCAAATCCTAGTTGATAAAGGATATGTGGAACCAGCGTACATCGAGAAAATGCTTGAACGTGAAAAATTGACGTCAACATTCATGGGGAATTTTGTTGCGATCCCACATGGTACAGAGGATTCAAAGAAATCAGTCATTACGTCAGGTCTTTCAATCATCCAAGTCCCAAGAGGTGTTGATTTTGGTAATGGCAATATCGTAAAAGTATTAATTGGCATTGCTGGAAAAGATGGAGAACATTTAGAAATCCTTTCTCAAATCGCAATTGTTTGCTCTGAAGAAGAAAATATTCAAAAAATCGTTGAAGCAAGCTCAGCAGCGGAAATCATAAGCTTGTTTGATGAGGTGAATTAAGTGTTAGCTGTACATTTTGGAGCAGGGAATATTGGAAGAGGATTTATTGGTAGTCTCTTATCAGACGCTGGCTATCAAGTATGCTTTGTAGATGTGAATGCTGAAATCGTTGACCTATTAAATGAGAAGCAAGAATATCGCGTTGTTCTAGCTGCTGAAAATAGTGAAGAAACAACTGTGAGAAATGTAAAAGCGATTAATAGCTTGCAGAATCCAGAAGAAGTGTTAGAGGCGATTGCTGCGGCGGATCTTGTTACAACAGCAGTCGGTCCTAACATTCTTGGGATTATTTCAGAACTAATTGCAAACGGGTTAAAAAAGAGAACTGAGCGAAGAAATCAACCATTAAATATAATTGCTTGTGAAAATATGATTGGTGGTAGTTCTTTTCTAAAAGAAAAGGTTTATGAGAAGTTATCCGATGCTGAGAAAAAGCAATTTGATCAGTGTTTTGCTTTTCCAAATGCGGCTGTTGACCGTATCGTTCCGAACCAAACAAATGAAGATAAGCTGATGGTATCGGTGGAACCGTTTTATGAGTGGGTTGTGGATCGCTCAAAGATCATCGGAGAAGTTCCTACTATTGAAGGAGTAACCTTTGTAGAGGACTTAACACCATTTATCGAGCGTAAGCTATTTACAGTGAATACAGGTCATGCGATTGCAGCCTATGCAGGGTATCAGGCTGGATTGGAAACGATTAAAGATGCAATGGAAGATCCAGATGTATTAAGATTAGTTAGAGCTACCTTAACTGAAACTGGAGCTGTATTAGTGAAAAAATACAACTTCGATTCTACCGAGCATATGAACTATGTGAACAAGATTGTTAGTAGATTCACAAATCCACATATTAATGATGAAATACCAAGAGTGGCTAGAGGACCAATTCGTAAGCTAGGACCGAATGATCGTTTAATAAGTCCAGCCAAGCAATATTATCAGTACTTAGAAGGTCAGCCTGAGAATTTAGCTAAAGGAATAGCTGCGGCATTAAGATATGACTATCCAGAGGATCAAGAAGCTATTACCTTACAATCGAAGGTAAAAGAAATGGGCTATGAAGAAACGATTTGTAAAGTTTGTGGGCTCCAAGAGGGAGATCCACTTGTTGAGTTAATCATTCGCGAATTAAACTAAGTGAAAATAAGAAATTGGACAATTAATGAACTACTCGCTAACGAGAGAACCATTGATGAAGTGGTTAATGCTCTTGTAAATGAATAAATTTTAGTAACAGAGACCTTGCAATATGCGGGTCTCTTTTTCATTTTAAAACAACTCCAAGATATTCCTCCTGCTCCTTAAAAACCAACAAAATTCATTACAAACAATAATATAAAACGGCTTGTCACTCATTGTGGTCTTTTGTGTATAAATGTTTGTTTAGTTGTATTTAGTTGAAAATTAATGTTTTATTCATATTAAATTTACACAAAATCCACAATGACTCGTTAGAATGAAGGTAGTTAGTCGTTTTCTTGCACCACAATCGTTAAAACCATTTAAATTAGGAGGAGAAAATATGCCTTTCGGAAACATCGGTATTCCTGGATTAATTTTAATCATCATTCTAGCTTTAATCATTTTTGGACCATCTAAGCTTCCTGAGCTTGGGAGAGCTGCTGGAAGTACTTTAAAGGAATTTAAAAATGCAACAAAGGATCTTATGGCATCAGACAAAGAAACAGATAAGGACACTAAATAAAGTATATTTACACTGAAATTGTTGGCTTGTAAATGAATACAAGCCTTGGAATCTATGAAGTTACAGTTAGAGGTGAAGTAGCTTGAAAGATAATGAACTGGAATTAATTGCACATTTAAGTGAGCTAAGAAGACGACTAATGATTGTTCTTGGTGTTTTCTTACTATTCTTCGCAATTGCACTTGCGTATGTCGAATCGATCTATCAATGGCTTGTAAGTGATTTGGATGTAAAGCTTGCATTATTAGGACCTGGTGATGTTTTTTGGATTTACTTTCAAATTTCGGCTGTTTTTTCTCTAGCATTTACCATACCGATTGCAGCCTATCAAGCTTGGAAATTTGTACTGCCAGCTCTAAAGGAAAATGAAAGAAAAGCAACCTTTATGCTGATTCCGTCACTTTTTCTGTTATTTATTTTAGGTATCTCCTTTGGTTACTTCTTGGTGTTTCCAATTGTCCTTTCTTTCATGGAAGGACTAGCAAGTGATGGGTTTCAGCAATTTTATACATCAGAAAAATACTTTAGTTTTTTAATTAGCTTAACCGTTCCGTTCGGCCTACTTTTCGAGCTGCCTGTTGTGATTTTATTTTTAACAGCCATTGGATTATTAAATCCTCGAACATTGAGGAAAAGCAGGAAGCTGGCCTATTTCTGCATAACTGTAACGTCTGTTCTCATTACACCACCTGATCTCGTGTCTGACATTCTAGTTCTAGTTCCTCTCATTTTTATCTATGAGGTGAGTATTAGTTTATCAGCCTATGTTTATCGTAAAAGACTTGAACAGTCCAAGTTAGACCAAGATATGTCTCTTCAAAAATAGGCATGGTAAGAATCAATCGACATTGATTTAGGGAGGTGATGTCCCTAAAAAAGTAATCTTAGATTGATCATATATGACCAATTAAAATCACTAGTAATGTAGATTCTCATATTCAAGAGCTTTAGCTTATCAATTCTATTCATAGATAGGAGATAAAAAAATGAAGAATGAATTTGAAATTCAAGATAAACAAGTTGAGTCAAAAGAAAAGAAGAAATATACGAGGAGGAAGTTTTTAGAGGGAACGACAAAGGTTGCAGGGCTTTCTCTAGGAATGGCCTTAGTAAATCCAATGGACAGCTTAACGGTTTTTGCTGACGATGATAATAAATCTGGTAATCATCGTAAACCAGATCTTGTGTTTCCTGTCATTAGTGATGTACATATTAAAAAGACTGGAACGAAGGATATACAAAAGTTTAGTAATACACTTCATCAGTTGAATGAAGTTGTCCCTAAGCAGGATGCTTTCGTTATTGTCGGAGATTTAACTGATTATGGATTTACAGAAGAATACGATCGATTTATGTCTGTCTATAATGCAGGAAAACAATCTCGTGCAGTTTCTATGATGGCCATTGGAAATCACGATTACTGGAATGGCCTATCTGTAGCAGATGCTCAAAAACGTTTTCTAGAGAAAACAGGCATGAGTTCCATTTACTACCACAAGGTGATAAAAGGCTATCATTTTATTGTTCTGGGTACTGAAGACGGTAGAACAGAGGGAACTTTTTCAACAAAACAAATTAAATGGCTAGGTGAAAAATTAAAGCAAGCAAGCGCTGATGATCGAAAAAAACCAATTTTTGTCTTCCATCATCAGCCGATTAAAGATACCGTTTATGGAAGTGAGTGGGGCTTCTCTGAGAATCGAGATCTTTTTTACAATACATTGAAGGAATTTCCACAAGCTATCACGTTCTCTGGTCATACCCATTATCCGCTAGATGATCCTAAAATCATCCATCAAAAGGATTTTACAACGATTGGAACTGCTTCAGTATCCTATCTATGGCTTGATGCTGGAAGAATTCAAGGGGAAGTACCTGATGGCGCGGATATTCTTAATCAAGCCCTAGTTGTAGAGGTATATAACAACAAAGTCATGATTAAACGTCGTGATGTTCACAACAATGAATGGACGGGTGACCCGTTTGTAATCAGCTCTCCTGCTAACAAGGATACGTTTATTTATACCGAAAAAAGAAGCGACAAAAAGGCTCCTTTCTTCACAAAGGATGCAAAGCTTACGATCGTTGGGGCAACGATCACTGGTTTCGCTATCTCATTAACACAGGCTAAAGATGATCTTCTTTTACACGATTATAAAATCTTAGCAAGAAACCTAGGAACAGGGAAGGTAGAGAAGGAATTCCTTGCTTTCTCAGAATTCTATCGAGATCCTGTTCCAAATCCGTTAGTTTTAAATCTTGATGGATTAAACCCAAATACAAACTATGAGATTGAAGTACAAGCCCTTGATGCATATGAAAATGAAAGTAAGAATGCATTAAAAGCAACAGGCAAAACTCTCCAAGGTGTTGTGAAGGATGTATCCATCATTTTATCGAAAGATACATTAAATGGAGTAGAGGATACTGTAGAAGTGATCGTAGAAAATGCTAGAGTTCCTCAAAGTGACTGGATCGGATTATATGAAGTAAATGAAGAGCCAGGAGGTCCAGGTGCTATTTGGTGGATGTACACAGAAGTAGATAATGGTACGTTTAAGGTTACTTTTAATCCTAAGGATAATAAATATCCCGATCGATACAAAGAAGGTTCAACCTATAAATTTGTTTACTTCTATGGCAGTGGATATGATGCTGTCGCTTCATCAACAATTACAGTTGGAAGTAAGGCTGAATAATCACTATAAAATGCTAAAAGGAGTGTAATGAAATGCCATTTACTAACATTGGAATACCTGGATTAATCCTACTTCTCATCATCGCGTTAATTATTTTCGGACCATCAAAGCTTCCGGAAATCGGAAAAGCCTTCGGTAATACGTTAAAAGAGTTTAAATTTGCTACGAAGGATTTACTGTCGTCTGATCATGAGGACAAAAAAAGTAGCGAAAATGATAACGTAAAACTTGCGAAAAAAGAAGAATCGAAAGTTGGATAAGCTATGGGGAAAAGAGATAGGATGGTTTCTATCTCTTTTTTTCTTTTTAATGGTTTTGTCTAGCTCTTACAATACAAAAACATAGGTTGCCCTAGAACTATGCTACTTCTAAAATAATTGTACGATTTAAAATAGCCATGAATACAGATATGTTGACCTCCAATTGAATAAGAAACACCACCCGAATATTGGATGGTGTTACGATGCATCTGAACAAGTTGCTTGATCAATTGGGCTTTCAGTCTCCCATAACAATAACCCATTAGGCTTGATGATATCTTGAATCGTGGGAATAATGAAATGTGCATAAGGTTCTAAATCCTTTTTTTGACTGGTTCCACTCAATACGCCAATCCCATATCGTGCATGAGCATTTAGCGCGAATACCAAGTCTGTAATGTTATCCCCTACCACCACAACTTCCTCTGGTGTTAGTTGTGTTTTGTTACAGAACTGCTGAAAAATGTGAGGATCCGGTTTCTTTTTATAGATGTCAGATGTGCCGACAAAATCAAAAAAATGATGTGCATTTAGCTGTTTTAAACAAAGGGACGTTGACAATTGGTCGTCAGCGGTAGCTATTCCCAATTTTATTCCTTTGTTTTTTAAACTTGTAAAAAGACTTACTACATCTGTAGTAGGTTCAATTTTAGATACATGCTTGTGCATTAATAGGTAAAGCTGTTCCTCGATCCAAATTACATGTTCATCAATGCGTTTATTTTCTTGATTAAAAATCGCCTGAAACGCTAATGTCATGTCTTTTGTTGTACCTGCTGCCAAAATACTATCTGGCATAATCCTATGATCAATAATTCCAATTTCAGCTAATAACCGCCTTTTTAGATAAGGTGTCTCCATTTTCTCGCATAAGTCTGTTACCAAATCGATTGCGATGTTGATCCATAACGAGTGGAAGGACATAATTGTGCCATCTTTGTCAAAAAGAATACCCTTAATAGTAGTCACGATAATCATATACCTCCTTAGTGAAACTTCCATCAGTGGTTTTCTGATGGTTAGTTGAACTTATCAGGTTCTTAGAGCCAGTTCGAACGAAGAGAGCTACTGGCACTTAGGAACGTGGCTTGTGAAACTTCCATCAGTGGTTTTCTGATGGTTAGTTGAACTTATCAGGTTCTTAGAGCCAGTTCGAACGAAGAGAGCTACTGGCACTTAGGAACGTGGTT
>NZ_JBHLVO010000019.1:0-37267 GCF_042433335.1 Metabacillus herbersteinensis | reverse complement strand
GCTTGTGAAACTTCCATCAGTGGTTTTTTGATGGTTAGATGAACTTATCAGGTTCTGAGCCAGTTCGAACGTAGAGAGCTACGGGATTTAAAAACGTGGCTTTTCACTTTTTTCTCGAATATTTATTCTACTGATATGACTTAATTAGATTATAATTCCATTTTACCAAGACTTTGTGGATTTTGTGTAAATTAATTCTGAAAAAAACTATAAATTCAACTAAATACAACAAAATGAACATTTACGCACAAAAAAAGCCACAACCCGATTATGGTGTGTGACCCCATTTGATTATTCGTCTATAATACTAATACCATTTGTATTATATTTCTTTTTTACAGTTAAATCGAGTCGTGAGTCTGTAATGATCCCTTTCACATCCACAAAATCACAAACCTTTAACAACGACTTTCCATCAAATTTGCTGCTGTCTGCCACTACATAGCATTTGCTAGCCATTAATAAGAGTTTTTTCTTCAACTGTACTTCTCCAACGCCATAATCTGTTAAACCAGCTGTAAGTGAGATCCCACTCATACTTAAAAACAGTGTATCGATGTGAAATTGTGAAACGAAACTTTCAGCAAGCTCACCTACTACGCATAGCTCCTGATTTCTTAACATACCGCCAACAAGGATAATGGTGAAATGAGGCTTTTCCGCTAACTCAAGCGCGATTGGAAGGGAATTAGTCAGTATGGTTAATCTCTCGAACTTCTGCTTAATGACCTTTGCTAACTCTGTATTTGTTGTACTCACATCTAAAGCAATGGATTGTCCCTCTTTTATGTAGCTTGAGGCAATAGTTGCAATTTCCTGTTTTTCTGCCTTATTTAATAATTCACGACTTAGAAAGGTTTGTTCTGTTTCATTGCTCTTATTAAAAACTGCTCCACCGTGTACTCTCTTTAAAAGCCCCTGGCCTTCAAGGGACTCTAAATCTCTTCTAATAGTCTCTAAAGATACTTTAAATAAATCGACTAGCTTTGAAGCCTTTACCGAATTTTCTTTCTTTAATAGTTCAATGATTTGTTGTTGCCTTTGTTGAGCAAACATCTATACAATCCCACTCTCTCCCCTTATTAAAACCACACATATACATGGAAACACAATACAAATAGTGTATCATACAGGAAGATGTATTTGGTAATGTGAAGATGGCTAATCATTGACCATTTGCTTCGGTCTATTCAACTAAAAAACATCTATCCCAATTCCCATCGTTCACTCTTGAAAAGAATAAAACCTACACCTCGAAAACGAAATATACATTTAGTTCATAGTTCAACATTAAAAACAAAACACCCCGTCTTCCTAGAACACGAAGACAGGGTGTTTATTTTTACTATTCCAAACTTCCTTCAACTTCCTTCACCATTTCAGAAACTGAAACAACTCCACCACCTGATAAATACCAGTAGTTTGCGTCAAGATAGATGATATTGTCGTCTTTAAATGCTTTTGTTTGTTTCACTAATTCATTTTCAACCACTTGCTTTGCAGAGGAATCTCCGCCTTCAACGACAGCGCCGCGATCCACAACAAATAGGTAGTCTGGATCTTTTTCAACGATGTATTCAAATGAAATGCTTTGTCCGTGTGTGGATGCTTCAATCTTTTCATCAACAGGAGTAAAGCCGAATTCGTCGTGAAGGATTCCGAATCTAGATCCTGCACCATATGCACTCATTTTGCCTTCGTTTGCTAAAATGATCAGTGCATTTTTACCTGAAGCAGTAGCTGTTTCGTTTAAAGCTTTTATTGATTCTTCTACTTTAACAAGTTCCTCTTCCACTTCAGCTTCTTTACCAAAGATTTCACCTAAAGTGTTCGCGTTTTTCTTGAAGGAGTCCATGTAATTGGCCGTATCTACTCCTAAGAAGATCGTTGGTCCGATTTTTGATAACTCTTCATAGGCGTCAGCCTGTCTACCTGAAATAATGATTAAATCTGGTTCCATTTCATTGATCTTTTCAAAGTCAGGCTCTTTTAATCCACCAGCATTTTCATACTTTGACTCTTCATATTTTGATAGATAGGAAGGAATATTTGCTTGTGGGACACCCGCTACTTCTACACCTAATTTATCTAAAGTGTCGAGTGTACCGAAGTCAAAGACGACAACTGTTTCAGGATTTTTCGTAACAGTCGTTTCTCCTAAGTCATGCGTAACTGTGATTTCTTCAGGATCTGCAGTTGTTTCTGCTGCTGCAGTTTCAGTTGTAGCTTTTTCAGTGCCACTTTCTGTTGAATTATCTGAGCCACAAGCTACTGCAAAAACGGCTAGTAATACGGTTAATAGTAGTAAAGATAATGTTTTCTTCAATCTAATCACCTCATATGTTTTTTTAACAAAAATATATCCCAATTTTGTTTCCATTAATGTTTTCAATCATAATGTCCATATCATAGATTTCCTTTAGAACGGAGGAATCAATGATTTCATGGGTTTCACCTTCTTTCACGATTCGTCCATCCTTCAGAGCCACGATATAATCGGAGTAGCAGGATGCAAAATTGATATCATGGATGACGATAATCACTGTTTTTCCAAGCTCATCGACCATTCTTCTTAATACCTTCATGATTTGAACGGAATGCTTCATATCTAGGTTGTTAAGTGGTTCATCTAAAAGAATATAATCTGTGTTTTGAGCAATAACCATGGCGATGTAAGCCCGTTGATTTTGTCCACCACTTAGTTGGTCAAGGTATTTGTCCTCCATTTCCTCTAATTCCATATACTTTATTGCTTCGTTCACATATTTCCAATCCTCATTGGTGAGTTTTCCTTGAGAATAGGGAAAGCGTCCGAAGCTAACTAAATCCTTAACTGTAAGCCGAATATTGACTGAATTTGATTGCTTTAAAATAGAGATTTTTTTAGCGAGATCATTACTTTTTGTCTTGCTAACCTCTTTGCCATCGATTAATATTTCGCCACTATCTTTTGTAATAAGACGACTAATCATTGAAAGAAGCGTGCTTTTACCTGCTCCATTTGCTCCGATAAATGACGTAATTGTCCCTTTCTTAATCGTTAGAGAAACGGAGTCAACCACGTTTTTTTGTCCATATTTTTTTGAAACATTTCGAACTTCTACCATGATTTATTCTCCCTTAAAAGAAGATAGATAAAGTAAATGCCACCGATGAAATTGATAATGACACTAACTGTGGTGGAGAAGGTGAAGAGTCTTTCGACGATAAACTGTCCGCCTACTAATGCGATAATGCTGATCAGGATTGAACCTGTAAGTAAGTATTTGTGTTGATGGGTTTTTAAAAATTCGTGTGCGACATTTGCGACAAGTAATCCTAAGAACGTAATCGGTCCAACTAGAGCTGTAGCGATTGATACTAAGATTGCGATAATAATTAATAATCGTTTGACAACATAGTCATAATCAATCCCTAAATTAATCGCTTGATCTCTTCCAAGTGAGAGAGCATCTAAATACTTAATGAATCGTAGGAAGTAAATCGTAAGTAACACAACAGCTATTATTGCGATCATAAGAAGATCTGTGTTGACATTATTAAAGCTAGCAAACATGCGATCTTGTAAAATTTGAAACTCATTTGGATCAATCAATACTTGCATAAAAGACGATAAACTTCCAAATAGCGTTCCCATGATGATTCCTATTAATAGAAGGAAGTAAATATTTTGGCCTTCTTTTTTGAAGAGAAGCTGGTAGAGCACACCAGAAAATAAAACCATCAATCCAACAGACAATGCAAAGTTCACATTTTTATCTAGCATCGTTTGATTAGTAGATCCTAAGAAAAAAATAATCACAGTCTGAATTAACATGTACAGCGAATCTAATCCTAAAATGCTGGGTGTTAGGATGCGGTTGTTCGTGATTGTCTGAAAGATCATCGTTGAAAAAGCGATACATGCACCTGTTACCACGATCGCGAGTACCTTTAGGCTCCGTCTAGGTAGCACATAATCCCAATTTTTCCCGACATCGTAAAATAAAAAGATTGCAACGAGTATGAGTGAAACGATAGTGAGAATTCCAATCTTTGCTTTACTATTCATGAGCCTTTCTCCTAATAAGTAAGTAGATAAAAATCCCACTTCCTATAACACCAACCATTAGACCGATTGAAATTTCATATGGGTAAATAATGACGCGGCCAAGGATGTCACAGAATAGAACGAATACGGCTCCTAATAAAGCTGTATGTGGGAGACTTTTCTTTAGATTGTCTCCA
Source organism: Metabacillus herbersteinensis (assembly GCF_042433335.1). Lineage (NCBI taxonomy): Bacteria > Bacillati > Bacillota > Bacilli > Caryophanales > Bacillaceae > Metabacillus > Metabacillus herbersteinensis. The sequence continues at coordinate 33,040 of NZ_JBHLVO010000019.1, read as the reverse complement.
TGGTAAATACTGACGATGTTTGGAATAATAAGTCCTAGAAACGGAATCATGCCGACAGTAAGGATCACAACAGAGGTGACCAGAGCGACAATGACTAACCCTATATTCACAACCTGCTTATAGTTCAAACCCAAATTGGTTGAAAACTCCTCACCCATTCCTGCTACAGTAAACTTATTTGCAAACAGATAGGCAATTAAAACAACTGGAATACTTATGTAAATGAGTTCGTACTGACCTTTTATAATCATTGAAAAATCTCCTTGTAACCAAGAGGACAAATTTTGAATTAGGTCATTTTTATAAGCGAAAAAGGTTGTAATCGATCCAATGATGTTTCCAAACATTAATCCAACTAGTGGAATAAAGATGGAATCTTTAAATTTAATTCGTTCGAGAATTTTCATAAAGATAAAGGTTCCAAGTAAAGCGAAAAGAAAAGAAATGAGCATTTTCTCCAAAGGACTAGCAGAGGTGAAAATCATCAAAGATACTAAGATTCCTAGTCTCGCAGAGTCCATTGTCCCAGCGGTCGTGGGCGAGACGAACTTGTTTCTAGTTAATTGCTGCATGATCAAGCCACAAATACTCATGCTTACACCTGCAACAATAATACTCACTAAACGGGGAAGTCTACTTACCATAAGAATGTGAAGCTGCTCGGAACTTAACGAAAAGATGTCAAAAGGAGTGATGTCCTTTACACCAATAAACACCGAGCTAAGTGATAAAATGACGAGCGCGATAAACAGGTATCTTTTTTTCATAGCGTTTCCTCGGTGTCGTAGTTATTTAATTAATAATGAGATTCATTATCATCTATTTACATAATACTGCAGTTGATAATCTTTATCAATGTTTAATTTGAATAATTTGTATTATTATCCAAAGAGGTTTGTCAGCGTAATAAGTGAGCTTTCCTTAGAAGGTGTAACCGCACAAAAAAAAGAACGCTTTTCCTTAAGCGATAACGCTGGAGAAAAAGTTTTCATAGGTGCTAAAAGAATGGTCGGTAAAGCGTACAAAAACAATCAAAACAAAAAACGTCAAGAAGAGTTTCAGTCAAGTAGAGATGGCGCAAGTCGGAAGTCTTTTTTTAATGGTGCAGCAGTCTCAGGTGAACGATCTGAACACCGAAAAGCAGTTGGAGAAAATACACCTCAAAGGATTGGGTAGACAATGGAGCTAATTATAACGAGTGGAACTTAGTTCCTCACGCTATAGAGATTTAGAAGTGTTACTTACTGAACATCTCAACTACATTGTGCTGGACTTTCTGTTTGCTTATAAGCATTCTAAATTTAGTAAATTCATTAACTTTGCTGTATTTATTGATACCCCAATGGACATTGTATTGGCACGTCGAGTAACTAGAGATTTTAAGAATAGCTCTGTTGAAAATATCTTGTATGATATGAAGAATTACATATTTCAAGGAAGACGAGGGTATCTTGAGATGCTAAAAACTATTAAACCGAATTCTGACATCATTGATGTTGGAACATTACCAGTATCAGAAATTGTAAGTATAATATCCGAGAATGTAGGATAAATTGGAGAATTTTAAGTCTACATGGCTAGCGTACATAGTGGAAACGTTATTGTCACAATGGGTGCGTTTGTGAAGTAATTGAAGTCTAATTTCTCGTCTACATCATTGGAAATTAGACTTTTTATATTTGTATATTCTTAAAATTGTAAGTGTTAATTTCATGACGCTACCTCCTTATCGTACTTTTCTAAAAAAAAGGATCATAACCTAAAGTTTTGATCCTTTCTTTTAGAAACAAGAAGCTAGAGGGGAAAAGGAGCTAGAGGAATACTGGATGTAGGACAGGTTGAAAAGAAGAACGATCTTTACTAGAATGTTATAAAAATAACTCTTTCAAAAGAACTCCACGGGGAAAAGTAGTATTTTTACATTATGTAATCAAATACTAAGTAAACTTTTTTTGAAATTCTATTGACAATATTCAGAAATTATAATTAAATAAAGATACCTTAACTTAAACGTTTAAGTTGGCGAGGAGGGATAAGTGTGTTTCTAGGTATTGATATAGGATCAGGTGGCACAAAAGTCATATTACTCAATAAAGAAGGAAAAATGATAGGGTCAGCTGAAGTTTCTTATTCATTCGATGTTCCGAAGGAAGGTTGGACTGAGCATGATCCCGAAGAATGGTGGATTGCGACAACAAAGGCTCTAAAAACACTATTTATAAATAATGATTCGTCTAATATAGAAGCAATTGGAGTCACTGGTCAAATGCATAGTAGTGTTTTACTAGATTTGAATGGCCAGATTATACGAAAAGCTATCCTATGGAATGATCAAAGAACTGAATTAGAATGTAAGGAAGTTTTAAATCAAATTGGTGAAGAGAGATTTCGTTCTTTTACTATGAATACACTTTTTCCGGGTTTTACAATTCCTAAAATTATCTGGTTGAAAAAAAATGAACCAGAAAATTACAAAAAAATTACTACGATTTTTATGCCTAAAGATTTTATTAATTATAAATTAACAGGTGTTATTGCAACCGATGTTACAGATGCAAGTGGTACAGGAATCTTTGATGTTTATAATCGAAAGTGGAATAAGAATCTCATCGATGGACTTGGGCTTGAACCTGAATGGTTTCCACCAGTCTATGAGAGCATAGAGGTTATTGGAAAACTAGAAAGCTCTGTTGCAGATACATTAGGGTTAAAGGAGGGGATTCCTGTCGTAGCTGGGGCTGCAGATAATGCCGCGGCAGCGATTGGAAACGGCGTTTTTAATGAAAATAAAGGGCTAATTAGTGTTGGTACTTCAGGAGTGGTATTGGTGCCAATCAATAACAGGCCTGCTAAAGAATTATTGACAAAAACAAATTCTTCCTTACATATATTCTGTCATGCTTTACCGAATACATGGTATGCAATGGGGGTTACGTTAACCGCTGGAGAGTCGTTAAAGTGGTTCCGGGAAGCTTTTGAATTAGAGGAATCCTACGAAAACTTAATTTTAAATGCTAAAGATGTGGAAGTGGGTTCAAATGGACTAATCTTCACACCTTACTTATCTGGAGAACGTACACCACATAATGATTCGACGGCAAGAGGCAGTTTTAACGGAATGAATTTGACCCATCGTAAAGGTCATTTTGTACGTGCTATTTTGGAAGGGGTTTCATATAGCTTAAAAGACTGTCATGATCTAATAAAAAATATCGCTCATCCTGAATCATTTGTGATTACGGGAGGTGCGATAAAAAGTGAATATTGGAGTCATATATTATCAGATGTACTAGGGGTTATGCTGAAAAAATCTACTCAATTTGAAGGACCTGCCATCGGAGCAGCGATTTTAGCTGGTATGGGCATTCGTCACTGGAAAGCACCTGATGAAGTAACAAATGGAGTAGAAGAAGTCATCATAAATCCTAACACAGAGCATTACTTTTTATATAAAAATATCTTTAAAAAGTATCAGGATTTATATGAAAGGCTATCTCAAAATAATGTAACCTGATAGTAAAGGGAGATAGAAAATGATACAAAAAAAGCGGCCAACGTTATATGACGTAGCAAAAGAGGCTAATGTTTCAATTGCAACGGTCTCTAATGTTTTAAATAATAAAGCTGAAGCAAGTGAAGAAACAGTTAAAAGGGTTAATCAAGTTATCAAACAAATTGGGTATTCAAGAAATGAATCAGCTAGAAGTTTAAAAAGAGGCGAAAGTAAGCTAATTGGGTTAATAGTACCCGACAATAACCCTTTCTTTACAGAAATTTTAGACGGGATTCAGCATGAATGTGAATATTATGATTGGCAGGTTGTAGTAGCGACCTCTGAAGAAAGTGAAAAAAGGCAAAATCAGTTAATAGACTTATTATTAGCTCAACAAGTAAGCGGTATAATTCTTGCACCCGTATCGGATACTCTTAGTTATCCGAAAATTTCCAAAAAAACACCTATCGTTTTAATTGACCGTGAAGTAGAGAATGTTACGTTACCCGTAATAAAAGCTGATAATGTTGACGGATGTTACAAAGCAACCAAGACATTGTTGAGAAATGGTCATAAAAGAATTGGGCTTATCTTAGCTTCACCAGGAATTAGTACTACGGTACAAAGGAGACATGGGTATGTAGAAGCTTTAAATAGTCAAAACATACAAATAGATGAAGATTTAATTCAATTTGGCGGGAACTATACAGGGACGAAGGCACAAATCGATGGCGGCTATCAGGCTGTTATGAATATGATGAAGTTGACTTCTCCACCGACAGCTATATTTGCCACCAATCACTTGTTAATGATTGGTGCTCTAAAAGCTTTAAATGAGCTAAAGCTTAACATACCAAAGGATATGAGTTTTATTGGTTTTGACGACCATCCTTGGCAAGAAATTAGTACACCAAAATTTACGATTGTCTCTCAGCCCGCTTTTGAAATGGGGAAACAGGCAATACATGCTTTACACAAGTACAAATCAAGCAATGAGACTATCAAAACTTCATTGCCTCTACAGTTAATTATTCGCGAATCATGCGGAACAGAAAAATAGTGTTCCGTAAATTTTTCTTAACTTAAACGTTTAAGGAGGTTCTGAAAATGAATGATCAACAAGTGTTAGTTGAAATGAAAGGGATTTCAAAATATTTCAATGGGATCAAGGCACTCAGTAACGTAAATCTAAAAATTCGTAAAGGAACCGTTCATGCACTAATGGGGGAAAATGGAGCAGGGAAATCTACAGCAATGAAGATTTTATCCGGGATCTATAAACCAACTGAAGGGAAAGTATTGTTGGAAGGGAAAGAAATTTTTCTGGATAACCCAAAAGCTGCTTTAGACAATGGGATTGCCATGATTCATCAGGAGCTAAGTCCAATTTTTGAAATGACAGTAGCTGAAAATATATTTTTAGGAAGAGAACCTGTATATCCTAAGCTTCATCTAGTAAACTATTCGAAAATGTATAAAGATACGAAAGAGATGTTTGAAAGCCTTAATTTATCTATCAATCCTAAAAAGAAAATGAAAGAATTAAGTGTTTCTGAGATTCAAATGGTCGAAATTGTGAAAGCGATTTCCTATAATTCCAAAGTAATCATTATGGATGAACCTACTTCTTCATTAGCGGATAAAGAAGTTGAACAACTTTTTAGCATTATTAGACGTTTGAAAAAAGAAGGTAAAGGAATTATTTATATTTCGCATAAAATGGATGAAATTTTTCAAATTTCTGATGATATTACTGTTTTTCGAGATGGGGAATATATCTCTACCAATATAGCAAAAGAACTTAATAATGAAACATTAATTAAGCGGATGGTTGGAAGAGAACTAACAGATGTTTTTCCTGAGAGAAGGCAGACAATTACAGATCAAGTAGCTCTTAGTGTAGAAGGAATTTCCGCTAAGGGGCACTTTGAAAATGTTAGTTTTCAACTGAAAAAAGGAGAAATTTTAGGGTTGACTGGTTTAATGGGAGCGGGTCGAACAGAAATTGCCAAAGCAATATTTGGCATGATTCCTATCGAAAGTGGAACCATCAAACTTAATAATGAAGAAATAAAAATTAAAGAACCTAAAGATGCGATAAAACATGGAATTGCCTTTGTAACAGAAGACAGGAAAGAAGAAGGATTAGTACTGCCCATGTCTGTTAAACAAAATATTACCATCTCATCACTAAAGAAAGTCACATCAGGACCAATGATGAAAGTGAATTTAGAAGTCCAAGTAGTCGACGATTTGATTAAGAAACTCAAAATTAAGACACATAGCAGAAACCAACTTGTCGAAACTTTAAGTGGAGGAAACCAGCAGAAGATTGTTCTTGCTAAATGGCTGTTAACGGATCCACAGGTATTAATTTTAGATGAACCAACAAGGGGTATTGATATCGGAGCCAAGACAGAGATTTATAAGTTAATGGATGATCTTACGAAGGAGGGATACTCCATTATTATGATTTCATCGGAAATGCCTGAAGTATTAGGAATGAGTGATAGAATCATTGTTCTAAGTGAAGGGAAAGTAACAGGTGTACTGAATCCAAAAGAAGCTACGCAAGAAAAAATATTAAGATTGGCTACAGCCAATAAGATGGAGGTTTAATATGAATAGCCATGTGTCTACAGAAAACACACAATTAATAAAAAAAGGAAATCCAAAGTTTGGCCATCTACTATCAGAATACGGTATCTTACTTGCTTTAGGCATCTTGGTAATTATTATAACAATTTTAAGTCCTAACTTTTTAACGACATCTAATATGTTGAATCTCTTTAAGCAGGTATCGATTAACGCTGTTCTAGCTATTGGAATGACCTTCGTTGTTTTAACTAAAGGAATTGATCTATCTGTCGGCTCAATCTTAGCCTTTTCTGGAATTGTTACAGCATCTTTAGTTACGGGTAGCGATGCAAATATATTTCTTGGAATAGCTGCCGGTTTGGGAACTGGACTAGTTCTTGGTGCAGTTAATGGTCTTGTTGTTTCGAAATGGAAGGTAGCACCTTTTATTGCCACGCTAGGAGTCATGTCCATCGCTAGAGGACTTACCTATATCTACAGTAACGGGCAGCCAATTTCTGGATTATCAGATGCGTTTTTAATTATTGGAACAGGGGGATTTTTAGGTATACCTATTTCGGTTTGGATTGTTGTAATTGTTTTTGCAATTTGCAGTATTTTACTCTATCGTTCAAAATTCGGTCGACATATTTATGCGGTTGGCGGAAATGAAAACGCTGCAAAAACGTCTGGACTTAATGTTGATCGAACGTTAATGTCTGTATATTGTATAAGCGGATTACTCGCGGGTCTTGCTGGTATCTTGCTAACCTCACGTGTTTCTTCTGGATTACCACAGGCCGGAATGTCTTATGAGTTGGATGCGATTGCAGCAGTAGTTATTGGAGGAACAAGCTTAGCAGGAGGACGAGGGCGCTTATGGGGGACGTTAGTAGGAGCTCTCATTATTGGTGTTTTAAATAATGGATTGGACTTATTAGCTGTTTCTTCTTACTGGCAGCAAGTAATTAAAGGATCAATTATTATCATAGCTGTTTTAGTAGATCGTAAGAGAGGTTAAATATCATAAGAGAAGGCATAACCTTTTTTTATAAAAATTAATTGACAAAGGGGAATTTACAATGAAAAAAATTAAAGGTTCACTATTAATGCTCGTTTTATTAATTGCAATCGCAATTGTGTCAGCATGCAGTTCAAATCTTGAAGCAAGTTCAGATAATGGAGATAGCGAACAAAAGAAAGATAATGATTCTATTAAAATTGGATTTCAAGTTTATGGACTACGTGGAGAATTTGCAACGAATTTAACAGAGGCGATGAAAGCACATGCGGAAGAATTAGGGGTAGAACTTGTTGTAATGGATGGGAATTATGATGTTAGCACAGCTATTTCTCAATTAAAAAACTTAGAAAGTCAGCAAGTAGATGCAATTATTGTTAACCCAATTGATGAAGAAGCGTTAAATCCAACCGTTGATGAAATTATTGATGCAGGTATACCGGTATTAGGAGTTAATGCATTCTTGACATCTGAAAAATTAACTTCTTATATTGGTTCTCCGGATGTGGTAGCAGGTGAAACAGAAGCACAGCAAATTGTGGATGCATTAGGTGGAAAAGGAAATATTATATTATTAGAAGGGCCAATTGGACAAACAGGTCAAACAAAAAGACGTGAAGGAATCGACAATATTCTTGAAAAGAATAAAGAGATTAAATTAATTGCAGAACAAACAGCAAACTGGTCAAGAGCGGAAGCGATGACGATTATGGAAAACTGGATTCAAACGCACGGTGATGAAATAGATGCAGTTATTGCGCAAAATGATGAAATGGCTATCGGAGCAATTAATGCGCTACGAGCTCAAGGTAGGACTGATGTCCCTGTAGTAGGTGTTGATGGAGTAAACGATGCTCTTCAAGCAGTAAAGAAAGGCGAAATGGTTGCAACAGTCTATCAAAATGCAATTGAACAAGGGAAAACAGTTATAGATATGGCAGTAAAAGCAGCCAAAGGGGAAACAATTGAGAAACAATATGAAATTCCTTTTGAGCTTGTAACTAAAGAAAATGTTGATGGATATTTAAAATAATAGAATCATTTAGGTTTATTTACTGAGGAGAGAGGGTGCGGTTTACGTGATAAAAGAAACGACAAAACAAGATGAATCTACAAGATTAAAAAGTACAATGAAAGCCGCTGTACTTACAGAAATAAGAAATATTGAATTGCAACAAAGGGAGATTCCAACACCAAAAGCTGATGAGGTTTTAATTCGAGTTCAGGCTGTAGGGCTGTGTGGATCAGATGTTCATTATTATGAACATGGGAAAATTGGTAATTTCATTGTTGAGAAACCAATTATATTAGGACACGAAGTATCTGGAGATATTGTAAAAGTAGGAGAAAATGTTACAGATCTTAAAATTGGGCAACGTGTATCAATTGAACCAGGAGCAACTTGTGGGGAGTGTTTTCATTGTCAGGAGGGACGTTATAATTTATGTCCACATGTAGAATTCCTTGCTACTCCACCATATGATGGCGCATTTTGTGAATACATAGCCATGAGAGCTGATCTAGTTTTCCCTATTCCAGACAGTATGAGCTATGAAACAGCTGCACTTATTGAGCCATTCTCAGTAGGTGTGCATGCGGTTAGTCGAGGAAAACTCCAATCAGGAGAAACAGTTGTTATTATGGGAATGGGACCAATTGGACTAGTAACTGTCGCAGCGGCAAAAATGGCTGGGGCAAAAATGATCATTGGTGTTGATTTAGAGCAAACTCGTTTAGATGTTGCGAAAGAAATGGGGGCTACCCACACGATAAATTTACGTAAAGAAAACTTAGAAGAAAAAGTAAGGGAATATACGAATGGTTTTGGGTTAGACCTTGCGATTGAAACAGCTGGTAATCAGAATGCTGTTCAAGGAACAATTGCATCTGTTAGACGGGGTGGAAGAGTAACTATTGTTGGTATGTCGCCGCAAGATGAGGTACCTATGAGTATTAGTAATATCGTTGACAAAGAAATAGATATAATGGGTGTCTTCCGTTACCATCATACGTACCCTAAAGCTATTGAAATGCTAGCAAATAAAGAGATTGACATAGAGAAAATCATTACAAATCAATATACACTGGCCGACACAGCAGAAGCTTTTGAAAAAGCCATTCATGATAAAACAAACACATTGAAAATAATGATTTATCCTAATTGACTTTATGGTGTTATCATTCGAAATATGTGATAAAAGAAAAGGAGAGCCCTCATTTGAATGATGGCTCTCCTTTTCAATTTTGGTGCAACAGGCATTGAGATCCTTAAAGATTTCAGAGTTGAGGGATAGAGCCGAATTTTAGATAAGTGTTTTCTGATTCTATATAGTGTCATTACTCAAAAGAATTGACACTTTTTTGATAGTGTACTATTTCAGCGTGTCGAACGGTGTCATAATATAGTCCCATAAATAAAGTACAAAAAAGGGGTCATACATAATGAGATACAGAACGGATACGCTAACCTAAGTACAGTTAATAATTCTGTAGAATCAAGCTACTAACAAATCTCAGATAGTGCCCTTGTGCAGGGGGGATAAATGCCAATTCATTTGTATCCACCGATAGCAGGTAAGGACTATTTTATTAGGAAAACAAAAGAGTCTATATTTTATCCATTACCTGTACGCTTTTCCTTAAGCGTTCAGGTAATGTTATTTAAATAAATCAATCAAAAACGAATCAGTTCCTGTCGTATCCGTAATTAATTCTAAGCCTAGAGATGTAGCAACCACCGCTACAACAGACCATAATATTAAGCTTGCAGTCATCCAGCCTGTAACCCAGCTTCTTTTAGAGCCAAAGCTCATCGCCATAAATGCAGCGATGTGTGAGCCGATTAGAAGTGGCCCGAGAATTGCAAGACCTGGTAACCCGTATTTTTCCCAAATCTTTTTGGCCCTTTTGGAGCGTTTCGTATCTTCTTCTACACTTACCTGGTCGCTAGCAGAGTCCTCGAATTCCGAACCCTCTAATTGTGGTTGTGGATTTTTCTTTGCTTTTCTTGTCAACATCCAAGCCTTTAATTTATCTACTAGGAAAATGACTAGTAAAACGGTTAGTAAATTTCCTAGGAACGCTAGCAGTGCTACCGGAATCGGTGAAAGACCTGCGATTATTGCTAAAGGTATCACCCCGATAATTTCAAACATCGGTGTTGCTGCTAATAAAAAAACGACAATATATGGCCATGCAACATTCATTTCCTGCATTTCTCCCCTCAAAAGACTTCATCCTTCTATCATAACAAATCCTGTTGTTTTATAGAGGTGGAAAATTTGTAAATTTTATTGTGATTTGATTAGAGTTTTTTAATGGAGGAGCTTTGAGAGTTCCGCCCAACTTTTGCGTGAGTCCGCCCAACTATAAGAGCAGACCGCCCAACTTCTGAGATAAAGCGCCCAACTTCGAGTGAACCGCTCTACTAATGCGTTTGATCGCACAATTTTCTCCAATATCCTATCTCAAGTTCCGATCCATCACAATCCCTAATATACTACCAAGACTAAATTGTTCTTTTAAACCGATTATGGTATATTTCAAGGATGAATTCTATTTTGAGAGGTTATAACAATGAGCTTAGAGCATGAAATAAATAAGAGACGAACATTTGCAATTATATCCCATCCTGATGCTGGGAAAACGACGTTAACGGAGAAGCTTCTTTATTTTGGAGAAGTTATTCGGTCAACGGGTACTGTTAAAGGGAAAAAGTCAGGAAAGTTTGCGGCATCCGATTGGATGGAAATTGAAAAGAAACGTGGAATTTCCGTTACATCGAGTGTTATGAGTTTCCCGTATCATGATTTTCACGTTAACATCCTAGATACACCTGGACATGAGGATTTCAGTGAAGATACGTATCGTACGCTTACTGCAGTCGATAGTGTCGTGATGATTATTGACTCAACAAAAGGTGTTGAGCCTCAAACCATTAAACTTTTCAAGGTTTGTCGTTTGAGAGGAATTCCGATTTTTACATTTATCAATAAGCTTGATCGTGAAGGTCGAGAGCCACTTGAGCTTCTTTCTGAAATTGAAGATGTCCTTGGAATTGAATCGTATCCATTAAACTGGCCGATTGGCATGGGGAAACGATTTCTCGGAATTTATGACCGTTACAATGAGACGGTTGTCCGTTTTAAAGGAAATGAAGAAGAAGAGGTCATCCCTTTAAAAGATATTGATCAGGATGAAATCAGCACGCACCCAGTATATTTAGATACGAAGGGTGAGCTTGAGCTTCTTGACGAAGCGGGAAATGAATTTTCAACTGAACGCGTTCGAAAAGGAGAGCTTACACCTGTATTCTTCGGTAGTGCGCTTTCTAACTTCGGTGTTCAGACATTTTTTGATACGTTTTTACAATTTGCAGTACCACCTCAACCAAGAAAAACAGATCAAGGCCTAATTGCGCCTGAATCAGAGGCTTTTTCAGGCTATATCTTCAAAATTCAAGCCAATATGAATCCGGCTCACCGAGATCGGATTGCCTTTTTAAGAGTGTGTTCTGGTAAATTCGAACGTGGAATGAGCGTTCATCTGAGTAGAACGGGAAAAGTCATTAAGCTAAATCAAACGCAAACGTTTATGGCAAAAGACCGAGAAACCGTTGATGAAGCGTATCCTGGAGACATCATTGGGGTATACGATCCAAACATCTATCAAATTGGTGACACGTTAATTGAAGGAAAAGAAAATTATCAATATGATGAATTACCACAGTTCCCACCTGAGCAATTTAGAAAGGTTCAAGTCAAAAACGTCATGAAAGCAAAGTCGTTTAAAAAGGGAATTGAGCAGCTTGTTCAAGAAGGGGCTATTCAATTATTTAGACAGGACTTAACAGATACAATCATCTTAGGAGCTGTCGGTCAGCTGCAGTTTGAGGTTTTTGAATACCGAATGAAAGCTGAGTATAATGTCGAGCTTGAATTTATTTCACTTGGAGAGCGTATTCCACGTTGGATTAAAAATGAGAAATTTGAAAAACGTTTCTTTGATTCAAGAAGCATGCTTGTAAGAGATCGCTTTGATGCTTACGCTGTTCTTTTTGAAAATGAGTTTACGTATCGCTACTTTAAAGAAAATCAAAAAGAAATTGAGCTAGTTGATTTACTTGAAGAAAATGATTATCAAAGCTATACAGCCTATCAATAATTTGGTAAAATAACCCACGAACGCTACTTGTCATTTTGGCAGGTAGTTTTTTTATAAGGGGGAAAATTACACGATGATCATTAAACAAGTTGGTCTACAAGATTTAGACAAAACAGCAATACTTTTCGATCAGTATAGAGTTTTCTACAGCCAGCCTTCTAACATCGAGGCAGGAAAAATTTTTCTAGAAGAGAGAATTGCGAAAAGTGAATCCGTCATTTTTCTCGCATTATCAGAAGATGAAAAGCCAATGGGATTTGTTCAGCTTTACCCAATCTTCACATCGGTAGGGATTCAGCGCAAATGGCTTCTGAATGACTTGTTTGTGAATGATTCTTTTAGAAAGCTTGGAGTCGGTAGAGCACTTATGAACCGTGCTAAGGATTATGCGATTGAGACGAATACAGCAGGACTAGTCTTAGAAACTGCCATCGATAATCTCAAGGCACAGCAGTTATATGAGAGTTTGGGTTATGAAAGAGATCAGCAGCATTTTCATTATGATCTCGATTTAAGATAAGAAAAAGAAAAAACAGCACCAAAGATTAACCAATAAAGAGGAGATATTTCGTCTATGATCGTAAAACTACTACTAGCTCTCATCCTGCCATTCCTACTCGTCCTTTTATTTACTCGTGTTACATACAACCATTATGTGGGTACACTACTAACAATAGCACTTCTTTTAACTTCTTATTATAAAGGGTATACAGATTCAGCATTATTAATTGTCTTAGACTTACTTTCACTAACACTCGGATTTTTGTATGCAAGAAAGATGGGACCTCCTAAAGTAAAAGAAAAGTTATAAGTGATGGGAAATGGGGAAACAACTTGTTAAAAGGAAGCTAAATAGAGTTAGCTTCCTTTTTTTTGAAAAAAATTAATACGAACTTTAGTTCGTATTTTTGGTGATTTTCCATATATTTGTGGTAAACTAATAGTACAATTATTTTGATTGGAGGCTTTTTCGTGAAAGAGAAGTTTGAGCTAGTCTCAAAGTATCAGCCACAAGGGGACCAACCTAGTGCCATTAAAGCGCTTGTTGAAGGGATCAATCAAGGGAAAAAACAGCAAACGTTGTTAGGTGCAACAGGAACGGGTAAAACATTTACTGTTTCAAATGTGATTAAAGAAGTGAATAAACCAACCCTTGTCATTGCTCATAACAAGACATTGGCTGGTCAATTATATAGTGAGTTTAAAGAGTTTTTTCCCAACAATGCGGTTGAATACTTTGTAAGTTATTATGACTACTATCAACCAGAAGCTTATGTGCCTTCTACCGATACATTTATTGAAAAGGATTCTAGCGTTAACGATGAAATTGATAAACTGCGTCACTCTGCAACCTCTTCCTTATTTGAACGGAAAGATGTCATTGTTATTGCAAGTGTATCGTGCATCTATGGACTAGGTAATCCAGAAGAATACAAAGAGCATGTTGTTTCACTGCGGTCAAACATGGAAATTGAACGTAATCAATTGCTTAGACGTCTCGTAGATATTCAATATGAACGGAATGATATTGACTTTAAACGCGGAACGTTCCGTGTACGAGGAGATGTCGTCGAAATCTTCCCTGTTTCTCGAGACGAGCATTGTATGCGCATCGAGTTTTTTGGAGATGAAATTGACCGGATACGTGAAGTGAATGCCTTAACAGGTGAAATTATTGGAGAACGAGATCATGTTGCTATTTTTCCAGCATCCCATTTCGTTACACGTGAGGAAAAGCTGACAGTAGCCATTGAAAATATAGAAAAAGAGCTAGAAGAACGGTTAACGGAGTTTCGGGAGAACGGAAAACTTCTTGAAGCACAACGTTTAGAGCAACGAACACGCTATGACCTAGAGATGATGCGTGAAATGGGCTTTTGCTCAGGCATTGAAAATTACTCAAGACATCTAACACTTAGACCATCGGGTGCAATTCCCTATACGCTGCTCGATTTCTTTCCAGATGATTTTATGATTATTGTTGATGAGTCACATGTTACACTTCCTCAAATAAGGGGAATGTTTAATGGTGACCAAGCACGGAAACAAGTGTTAGTTGACCATGGTTTCCGTCTGCCTTCAGCGATGGACAATCGACCACTTCGTTTTAATGAATTTGAGGAACATGTTAATAACGCACTATTCGTTTCGGCAACACCGGGACCATATGAACTTGAACATACACCAGAGATGATTCAACAAATTATTCGTCCAACAGGTCTTCTCGATCCAACCATTGATATTCGACCGATTGAGGGCCAAATTGATGATTTAATAGGAGAGATTCATGACCGTGCTGAGAAAAACGAGCGGGTGCTTGTGACAACTCTTACGAAAAAGATGTCTGAAGATCTATCAAATTATTTAAAAGAAATAGGCATTAAAGTGAACTATCTTCACTCTGAAATTAAAACGTTAGAACGAATTGAAATCATAAGAGAGCTCCGAATGGGGAAGTACGATGTTCTAATTGGAATCAACCTGCTTAGAGAAGGGTTGGATATTCCTGAGGTGTCACTTGTAGCGATTTTAGATGCCGATAAAGAAGGATTCTTGCGTTCTGAGCGTTCGTTGATCCAAACAATGGGTCGTGCTGCACGTAATGAAAACGGCCACGTCATTATGTATGCAGATAAAATAACCAATTCAATGAGAATTGCAATTGATGTAACGAAGAGTCGTCGCGAAGTACAAGAGGAATACAATAAAAAGCATGGCATTACACCACAAACCATCCAAAAAGAGATTCGTGATGTTATCCGGGCGACAATTGCTGCTGAGTCACCAGAAGATTATGATGTATCTGTTGCTCCAAGGCTTAGTAAGTTAACGAAAAAAGAGCGTGAAAAAGTGATTGGAGAATTGGAAATTGAAATGAAAGAAGCAGCTAGAGCATTGAATTTTGAACGTGCTGCTGAGTTACGTGATTTATTATTAGAGCTAAAAGCGGAAGGATGATTTAAAAGATGGCAATGGATAAAATCGTTGTGAAAGGAGCTCGTGCTCACAACTTAAAAAATATAGATGTGACCATTCCGCGCGATAAGCTTGTTGTGATAACAGGTTTGTCTGGTTCAGGTAAATCATCATTAGCGTTCGATACCATTTATGCAGAGGGTCAAAGAAGATATGTCGAGTCTTTGTCTGCCTACGCTCGTCAATTTTTAGGGCAAATGGATAAGCCTGACGTTGATGCGATCGAAGGGCTATCACCTGCGATTTCAATTGATCAGAAAACAACTAGTCGAAACCCACGTTCAACAGTAGGTACTGTGACGGAAATTTATGATTATCTCCGATTATTATATGCGCGAGTAGGGAGACCAGTATGTCCGAATCATGGCATTGAAATTACCTCGCAAACAATTGAGCAAATGGTTGACCGGATTCTAGAATACCCAGAGCGAACAAAGCTTCAGGTTCTGGCTCCTGTTGTTTCAGGTCGAAAAGGCACTCACGCAAAGACCCTTGAAGAAATTAAAAAACAAGGCTATGTACGAGTTCGTGTAAATGGAGAAATGCAAGAGCTTACAGAAGACATCACACTTGAAAAGAACAAAAAGCATTCAATCGAGGTTGTCATCGATCGCGTTGTTGTCAAAGATGGCGTATCTGCACGACTAGCGGACTCTCTTGAATCTGCTCTAAAACTTGGGGAAGGTCGAGTGCTGATTGATGTAATGGGCGAAGAAGAGCTTCTTTTTAGTGAACATCATGCATGTCCACTTTGTGGGTTTTCAATTGGGGAATTAGAGCCAAGAATGTTTTCATTTAATAGCCCATTTGGTGCTTGTCAAGATTGCGATGGACTTGGCTCAAAGCTGGAGGTAGATCTTGAACTTATCCTTCCAAATCGTGACTTATCTTTACGTAAACATGCAATTGCACCTTGGGAACCAACAAGCTCACAATATTACCCGCAGTTATTAGAGGCTGTGTGTAATCATTACGGTGTGGATATGGAAATCCCAGTTAGCGACATTCCTAAGCAGCTGTTGGATAAAATTTTATATGGCAGCGGTACTGATGAAATTTACTTCCGTTATGAAAATGATTTCGGTCAAGTACGTGAAAACTACATTCAATTTGAAGGTGTACTGAAAAATGTCGAGCGGCGCTACAAAGAAACGAGCTCTGATTACATACGCGAGCAAATGGAGAAGTATATGGCGCAGCAAGCCTGTCCGACATGTAAGGGCCACCGCTTGAAAAAAGAAACACTTGCTGTTCTTGTCGATGGGAATCATATCGGAGAAATTACCAAATTCTCCGTTCAAGAAGCATTATCTTTCTTTAAACATGTCAACTTATCTGAAAAAGAAATGAAGATTGCGAACATGATTTTGAAAGAAGTAGTCGAACGTTTAGGCTTCTTAAACAATGTGGGATTAGATTACTTAACCTTGAATCGTGCAGCGGGAACATTATCTGGTGGTGAAGCGCAACGAATTCGTTTAGCAACTCAGATCGGTTCAAGATTAACTGGTGTTCTTTACATTTTAGATGAACCCTCAATTGGACTCCATCAGCGTGATAATGACCGACTTATTCAAACACTCCAAAACATGCGTGACATTGGAAATACACTTATTGTCGTTGAACATGATGAAGACACGATGATGGCGGCAGATTACTTGATTGACATCGGTCCGGGAGCAGGCATTCATGGTGGTCAAGTCATTTCTGCTGGAACACCTGAAGAGGTTATGAACGACGAAAACTCGTTAACGGGTAAATATTTATCAGGGCATAAATTTATTCCTCTACCAAATGAACGAAGAAAGCCAGACGGACGTTTCATTGAGATTAAGGGTGCAACCGAAAACAATTTGAAAAATGTATCCGTGAAGTTTCCACTTGGCATGTTCGTTTCTGTGACAGGTGTATCTGGGTCAGGAAAAAGTACTCTGGTTAATGAAATTCTTCATAAATCACTTGCACAAAAGCTACATAAAGCGAAAATAAAGCCAGGTGAACATAAAGAAATAAATGGTATTGAGCAACTTGATAAGGTGATTGATATCGATCAATCACCAATTGGTAGAACGCCTAGGTCAAATCCAGCCACCTATACAGGTGTTTTTGACGATATTCGTGACATGTTTGCTACGACAAATGAAGCAAAGGTCCGAGGCTATAAAAAAGGCCGGTTTAGCTTTAATGTAAAAGGCGGCCGCTGTGAAGCATGTCGTGGAGACGGGATTATCAAAATTGAAATGCATTTTTTACCTGATGTGTATGTACCTTGTGAAGTGTGTCATGGAAAACGCTATAATCGTGAAACCCTTGAAGTCACCTACAAAGGAAAAAACATTTCAGATATTTTAGATATGACGGTTGAAGATGCTGTGTCCTTTTTTGAAAATATTCCGAAGGTTCATCGGAAGCTACAAACGATTTATGACGTTGGCCTTGGATATATCACCCTTGGACAGCCTGCAACCACACTTTCAGGTGGTGAAGCACAACGTGTGAAGCTAGCTTCTGAGCTACACAGAAGATCAACGGGTCGATCACTTTATATTTTGGATGAGCCAACGACGGGTCTGCACGTTGATGATATTTCGCGATTGCTAAAAGTGTTGCAGCGTTTAGTTGAAAATGGAGACACTGTGCTCGTCATTGAACACAACCTAGATGTCATAAAAACAGCAGATTATCTTGTAGACCTCGGTCCAGAAGGTGGAGATCTTGGCGGAAAGATCATTGCAACTGGGACCCCTGAGAAGATAGCTGAAGCTGGGGAGTCCTATACAGGAAAGTATTTAAAACCAATCCTTAAGCGAGATCGAGACCGGATGAAGAAGCTAGTTAAGGAAAAAGAGGAAGTTAATTTATAGGGCTTGTAAAGTGCAGTTTTACAGTTTTCCAAAGAGGAGCAATTCGTTTTGCTTCTCTTTATTTTTAGTTTTTTTGAAACTTCTCCCCCATCTATTCGTATAATCTACAAAGGAGTTGGTCTTTAATGGCTACAAACAGAGTCATTTCTTCATTATGTTATTTTAGTGTATTTTTCGCGCCGTTCATTTTACCAATTGCGATTTATTTTATTGTCGACGACGAGGAAGTCAAAAATGATGCAAAAAAATCATTAATCTCACATATTATTCCGATTTTAACTTTAATTGGGCTAGTCGCTATGGTGATCTTTAGTAGTATGGCAAATGCAGGCGAAGGAATTTTCTTATCTCTCTTTTTCGGAGGATTTATTGTGGTAGGAATCCTTAACTTAGTTGTGTTCATTTGGAACATTGTAAAAGGAATTAAAGTCCTTCAAAAGGCTTAAGATGTATAGAGGCTATCAGTTAACTCAGATCAAATAGGAGGATTTATAGATGAAAGAGGAGAAAAAACGAATTTTAAAGTTAGTTGAAGTAGGAAAGCTATCTGCGGAAGAAGCCATTACCTTAATCGAACAACTTGAGAAGGACGAAGCACAGTCTGAATCTAAAATAACAGCACTTTCAACTGAAGTATTGTCTTCACATAGTCAAAAACAAGAGGAATACAAGTCATACACAAACAAGCAATCATCACTTGGATCGAAGCTGATGGAATGGGTTGATACAGCCGTAAAAAAAGTCAAGGAAGTTGATCTTGATTTAAACTTTGGTAAAGCCATGGATGTTCATCACATCTTTCAGTTTCAACATTCAACTTTTGATGAAATAGACATAGCGTTAGTAAATGGGAATGTGAATGTGAAACCTTGGGCTGAGCAAGATATAAGAGTAGAATGTGATGCCAAGGTGTATCGTGTTGAAGATCAAGACCAGGCACGAGAACTGTTTCTAAACAGTGTGGATTGTCAAATTGAAGGAAATAAGTTTAGATTTCAAACTGAGAAAAAATCGATGAAGGTAAGCTTGATCCTTTATGTGCCTAATCAAGTTTATGAGCAAGTAAAGGTTAAGCTGTTTAATGGACCAATTCGCGGGGAACAACTAAGGATAAAGAACTTGAGAGCAAAAACAGCAAATGGAGTTGTTTCTTTTACTTCAGTAAAGGGTGACCATGCTGAACTCGAAACGGCGAACGGTCAAATTAAGGCATACCAATGTGACTTCAAAAAGATTGAAGCTGAATCAATAAATGGAATGGTTTCCATTCAAGGTAATTCGGAAAAGATTGACGCCCAAAGCTTTAATGGCAATCTTATGATTACGGTAACAGGCAATCAATGTCATACTTTATATGCAAAAACAACTACTGGTAACATTGACATTTATACCCCGGAAAGTGCTCGAGTTATTGGGGAACTAAAAACAAATCTAGGAGCACTATCATCAGAATTAGACACTCTCGAAATTACTCACGAAAAAAATGAGACCATTCAAAAAGAACTTCGTTTCAAAACGAATTTTTTATCGGATAAAGAATTATCTCTTTTTGCAGACTCTAAAACAGGTTCTATTCTGATAAAACATACAAAGAGGTGATAAAGTTGAAAAAATTGGTTCGCTCGAGAAATGACCGAAAAGTATCAGGAGTACTTGGTGGACTGGCACAATACACAGGAATTGATGCGGCAATGTTACGTATTTTATTCGTGATTTTGTTACTCGTTACTGGATTTTTCCCACTCGTGTTCGTGTATCTAATTTGGATCATGGTGGTCCCGAATCAAGAGGATGTTATTCGCAATGATTAGATGGCTTGTGAGCATTCTTGTGAATGCTTTAATTTTAATCGTAATTGCTGGTTATTTTGACTCTTTCCACTTAAGTGGGATAGGAGCAGCAATTACAGCGAGCTTTATTCTCTCAATTTTAAATGTACTCGTAAAACCCTTTTTAATCATCATTACCTTACCCGTTACCGTTTTAACGCTAGGTTTATTCCTTTTTGTTATTAATGCGATTACGTTAATGATTACCCAAGGATTAATGGGTGACTCCTTTAACATTGACGGGTTTGGAACAGCAATTCTTGCAGCAATTGTTATCTCTTTGCTCCACTTACTGATACAAAAAGGAATTGTTGAACCTTTGAAGGATAAAAAATAACGGCCGCTCATTTGGCCGTTTTTTTGTGGGCATATCTATACATACCATCCCCTGGAATGATGCATTGATTTTATAGATGCGGACAAAATAAATTAAGGGGGATGCGTATGAAACAAGAATTGATAATAAAAGTCATTCTTTCTTTTTTGATCAGCATTATTTTTTTACTTGTAGTTGATCAACTACTCATTACGACTGATGCCACTACAAATAATGGGGAGAGAGTGAATGTAACTAACACCCAAAATTCTTCTGCAATTAAATTGATCACCACAAATGGAAATGTAAAGGATACGATCATTGAAATTGATGGAAAACCTCAAACAAAAACCTATCCTGCGCTTGAAAAAGATGCGCACTTCACATTCGATATTAAAAATACAAATGTGTTTTTTCAAAATGCTATCGTAGTTGAGGGGAAAGTTCTTCAATTGCTCGATAATCGTATTAAAAAGTACAAATCAATCAGTGTGCCAATTCCTGCTAATACGCTCTCAGCAAAAGATTATCCAAGGATCTCAATTGTATCTGGAACAAAGGTTTCTCCGTTTGACACTACTTCGGAAGAAAACCACGATGAATTTACGGTAAAAAACGTCCGACTTGTTTTATCGGATGGTACCGTTCTTCGAGATGAAAAATACAAGAATCCAAATCAAGTGATCAAAGTTGGTGATGAGGGCAAATCTTTCCCCTTGCACAACTTTCAATTCAAAATTCCTAATCATAAATATACAGCCGTTGCATTAAATTGGGATACAACCAAAGAAGAAGAGGGACCACATCTTATAAAGGTGCTGAAAAAGAACAAACAACCAGAAGTGAAACAGATTATCGTCGATCATTCAGCACCAACTATTACTCCAAGTATTGAGGAAGGAAAAGTTTATAAAGGAAAAATTACCATTGATGCAGAGATACGAGATGTATGGAGTGAAATTGTTCGTACAACAGCAATGCTCGATGGTAAGGAGATTTCCCTTCCTTATGTAACATCTTCAGCAGAATTATCGGACGGAAACCACCTTTTACTTTTGAGTGCTAGAGATTCTGAAGGAAACGAAAACAAGGTAACTAAAAAGTTTAAGGTAGCCGAAGAAAATCCTCTGAATCCGAAATCTACCGATACGATTTCTTCAAATCTAAATGCTAAACTTTCGGTAAAGGTACAAGATCCAACGAAAGATTTTCTCCATGTATCTTTTTACAAGGCGTTTCAATACACAGCCGCAGATCGTGAGAGTGTGAAATTATCAGAAAATGTCTCATCCACTGAACCTCCTCAAGCCTTTGATCAAGAAGGGGAGAAAGAGCTGAGTAATAGAGCTTACAAAAAAGCAGAAAGAAACGATGGTAAAACAGTCGAAAAAGTTTCGAAAACTGATTTTCCCTATCATCGTTTCGATGTAAAGGTTGATCAGCAAATAGATGAAAATGACCTTATTGAGATTGTCTGGAAAGGGCACTCATTGCCCGGTAGAAAGGTGACGATGTACGTGTGGAGTCACATCGACAATAAGTGGAAGGAAGTTGATTTTCTTGTCGCGGGGAAAGATGTGTTCACCTTAAAAGGAAGTGTTACCGTTCAAGAGTATGTGAAGGACCAAAGAATCAGTGTGATAGTCCAGGATAAATTGTTTGAAAAAACTAAAAAGGCCAATTATACGATTGCTTGGATGTCTGACACTCAATACTACTCTGAAAGCTATCCAGAAATTTTCAAAAAACAAACAGATTGGCTGGCTGAAAATAAACAAAAACTTAATATTCAATATGTGTTCCATACAGGTGATTTAGTTGATGATTTTGGGAGTAAGAAACAATGGAAGTATGCAGATACTTATATGAAGACGTTAGAAGATGCGAAACTTCCATATGGCGTTTTAGCTGGTAACCATGATGTGGGTCATAAGGATGAATCATATGATCAATTCAGAACGTATTTTGGTGAAAAGCGCTTTAAGAATCAAGCGTTCTATGGGGGATCTTATCAAAACAACCGTGGACACTATGATCTTATATCTGCGAATGGAAATGATTTTGTGATGGTGTATGCCGGTTGGGGAGTGAATGATGGGGATTTAAAATGGGTGGATAAAGTGCTAAAACAACACACAGATCGTATTGCAATTCTAGCTTTTCATGAATATCTGTTAGTTAGTGGAAACCGAAGCCCAATTGGTGAAAAAATTTATAATAAAGTTGTAAAACCAAACTCGAATGTTGTTGCTGTATTAAGTGGACATTATCACGATAGCGAAACGCTTATTGACGAAATTGATGATGATGGAGATGGAAATGGGGATCGGAAGGTGTATCAAATGCTTGCTGATTATCAAGGAGGGCCAAAGGGTGGACTAGGATTTCTTCGTCTTTTGCATGTAAACACGGACGATAACACGATAGAAGTAAAAACCTATTCGCCTTACACCAACACCTATAATTACTATGATCCAACCCAATATCCTGATAAAGATGAATTTACAATGCAGGTGAATTTAGAGCAAGAAACAAAAATGGTCGCAACTGATTTCTTTACGTTGAATGTGTATACAGATGCGTTAATAGACAAAGTGAGCAGTGTACAAAGTGGTGATGTAGCATCTGTTGATTATAATAACTTAACTCAAAATCAAACTTATTATTGGTATACTCGGGTCCAAGATCAATATCACGGTGAAAAACGTTCGCGTATTTGGGGCTTCACAACATTAGAAGGGCAAATCAAACCACTCATTGAAGAATCGCTTAATGAACGAGGAGGTTTAAATTGGAACGGACAAGTAGTGAATCTTTTGATGATTGAATTAATGATCAATGCAGGTGTGGTGGTCTATTTTCGGAGAAAGAAATTAAGAAAGAGCATGACTTAATTATAAGTGTCATGCTCTTTCTTAGTATTGAATTCACAAGTCTAGCTGTTGTTTACTCTACTTTAAGATATGCGTCAAAGCCTTGCATTTTTAGCTTTGCGATGAGTGTTTCGGCGCTAGCCTTTTTAGAAAAGGCTCCAACTTGCACATGATAGAGTGCTTGTTGTGTTTTTTTCTTAAGTTTGTAGCAATTTACGATTCCTTTCACAATGCTCTGCGCACATTTGAACCGATACTCTTCAGTCATAAGCATTGCGGCTTCTTCTTTGTTGGTCATAAATCCACATTCACAGAGGATTGCCGTCATTTTCGTTTCTCTTAACACATGCAAGTTTGCGGTTTTAACGCCACGATCAGTGCGCCCAGTCATCTTTACTAATTGAGCTTGAACTTGTGTTGCTAGCTTTTTTGCTTCTGTTGGATTTGTAAGGTAAACAAAGGTTTCGATTCCTTGCACAGAGTTCCAGTCACGTCCGTTACCATATGCATTGGCGTGAATTGAGACAAATAGGTCAACATTCAGCGAGTTCGCTTCATCTGTCCGTTCTTGTAATGGGATATCTTTTTGATCAGAGTGTGAGAAGTAAACAGCAACACTCTCGTATTGTTGTAATTCTAATCGCACAGCATTGGCAACCACTCTGTTAAATTCATACTCTCTCATTTTTTCATCAACTGTTCGTTTTCCAGCCGTTTCGAAGCCATGTCCAGCATCAATCATTATTTTCATCGCTAATTCCTCCCAAAAGTTCATTTCAACTTCTATATAGGAGAAAGCATGGCATTGGGTAGCGTGATTCTTGATTTTTTTTAATAATACCAGAATTCATATAATTCTAGGATTCAGTTTGCGTTTCGCAAGTCCAGCTCCAGCGCCTAGCCCCGACGCACAGGACGTGCTAGTGCAGTCGAAGCGACAGGACGTCGCGTTCTCGACTGCCTCGAGGTCATAAGTCAATTCTAAATTGAAGGCAAAGAACGCCTTCTACCCTAGAATCGTCTTATGCTATGCCTAAGGCTGAACAAGGCGCTTGCGCTTTTTTAACGGTCCATATGATGTACAAATTTATAGCGGTCTGCTCGATAGGCTGATTTTACAAATTCAAAGGGTGTGCCATCTTTTAAAAAGGAAGTTCGAGAGATGAGCAGAATGGGCGCACCTTTGTCAATTTGTAGAAGTTTGGTTTCCGATTCTCGAGCAATCGATGCTTCTAGCTGTTGTGTAGCACGCTCAATTTTCAAAGAGAGTGTGTTTTCTACATAATTATAGAGAGAGTGGTTGATTATTTCCTTTGTAAGCCCTTTTATCAAGCTGGCAGGCAGATAGGATGTTTCGATCGCCATTGGAATTCCATCGGCAAGCCTAACGCGCTGAATTTCATAAACTGGTGTGGTAGGAGGAATTTGGAGCTGCTTAGCAATGCGATCACTAGCAGGGAAAACCTCGAACGTAATGAGCTTATTGCTTGGACTCAATCCTCGCGCAACCATATCTTCCGTAAAACTGGTTAAGCCTAGTAGTTTTTGTTCAACCTTTTGCTTACTTACGAAGGTTCCTCGCCCTTTTTGGCGGTACAAAAACCCATCGTTTACAAGGTTATTAAGAGCTTGTCTAACTGTCATTCTGCTTACTTGAAAGGTTTCTGCATATTCGCGTTCAGAAGGAAGTGCACTGTCAGACATAAGAGTGCCTTCCTCAATTTGTGTTTTCAATTGTTCTTCAATTTGGTGGTAAATGGGTACAGGAGAGCTTTTATCGATAATCATTGTACCGTCTCCTTTCGTAGGCGCTTTCGCTTTTGATTATTTTCTAATAATGTATGCTTGTTGGATTATAGAAAGCGTTTCGGCATCCAGCTCCAGCGCCTAGCCCCTCGAGGTCATAAGCCAAGACTCATAGGAAGGAAAGAGCCCCTTCCTACAAGTTCTTGGCTTATGCTTTTCGGGGCTGAACAAGGCGCTTCCGCTTTTGATTATAATAAAGCAGTAGCTTCTTTGTCAGCTATAACTGTGACATTTGCGTGGAGAAGTAGTGTGGAAGCTGGGAAGCTTTCGTTGATTTCTCCCTTAAACAAACGTTTGATTGATTCTGCTTTCTCTTTTCCTGAAGCGATTAAGACAATTTCTTTGCTGCAAAGTATGGTTTGAATGCCCATCGTGATGGCTTGTTTTGGTACTTCTTCATAAGATGAAAAATAGCGGGAATTTGCTGTAATTGTTTGTTCGGTCAGGTGAACAAGATGTGTTCGGCTTTCAAAGCTCGTACCAGGTTCATTAAAACCAATATGACCATTGTGACCAATTCCGAGTAGCTGGAGGTCGATGCCCCCTAGAGATTTAATTAGTTTCTCATAGCGCACACATTCTTCATTTAAATCCTCTGCATTTCCATGAGGTAGATGTGTGTTTGTTGACTTAATATTGATATGATTGAACAATTCTTTGCTCATATAGTACTTGTAACTGTTTGGGTCTTCTGCTGTAAGACCAACGTATTCATCTAAATTAACAGCCTTTATGCTGTGGTAAGAGGTGTGATTGTTTTCATAGTCACGTCTAAGTTCAGCGTATACACCTTTTGGCGTTCCCCCTGTTGCTAAACCAAGTGTTGCTGTTGGGTTATGTGTGACTAGTGAAATGATTTTTTCTGCAGCTACTTGGCTCATTTCGGTGTCATTTTCTACTTGCACTAGCTTCATCATTTCGTCTCTCCTTTTTGATAGGCCAATTCTCCACGACAAAAAGTCATAGCTACATCAAAATTGCTTGTTAAAACAACAAGGTCAGCATCTTTTCCTTCAGCAATGCTTCCCTTTTTATCATCGATCTTTAATTGCTTTGCTGAATTTAAAGAGGTCATTTTAAGGGCGTCTTCTATAGAGCAGCCTGTATAGTCGATTAAGTTCCTCATACCTTCATTCATTTTTAAAATACTACCTGCTAACGTTCCATCTTCAAGTAGTGCTCTGTTGTTTTCAACGAAGACTGATTGTCCACCGAGCTCGTATGTTCCATTTTGCAAACCCTTTGCACGCATGGCATCTGTTATTAAAATAAAGCGGTCCGCTCCTTTTGACAGGTAGGCAAGCTTAACAGCGGATGGGTGGGCATGAATGCCATCACAAATTAACTCTACGAACAGTTCATCATTTGTTAGTGCCGTACCAGCTACTCCTGGTTCACGGTGGTGGAAGCCTCTCATTCCGTTGTATAAGTGGGTAACATGCTGAGCACCCGCGGTAATGGCCTTTCTCATTTGTGCTTCAGTTGCATCAGAATGACCGATTGAAGCAATGATTTCATTTTTAGCTAAATATTCGATCAGCTCAAAACCATTTTTTTCCTCTGGAGCAAGTGTGACGAGTTTAATTGAATGATTGGATACTTGCTCCCAGATTCGAAACATCTCAATTGTTGGTGAACAGATATATTCCTTTGGTTGTGCACCTGCACGGAGCGGAGAAATAAATGGCCCTTCTAAATGAATGCCTAAAAGCTCTGCTTGTCCTGCTTGGTTTTCAAATGTTCCAGCATTCTCTAATGCTTTGCTGATTGCATCATGTGATTGTGTAATCGTTGTCGCTAGGAAACTTGTTGTTCCTTCAGCAGGAAGTGATTTTGATACCGTTTGAAGTGCTGTGGATGTCGCGTCCATCGTATCGGCGCCACCTGCTCCGTGTATGTGAAGATCAATGAAGCCGGGTACAAGCATTTCACCTTCATTTAAAGTGATAACTTCAAGATTACTTTCTGAAAAAGAGATCTCTGTGCCAATTTCGGAAATTTTGCCGTCTTTAATTAAGAGAGAGCCTTTGGTGATGACAGCGTCCTCCGTATAGATTTTTGCATTTTTGATTAAAAGAGGTTTGTTTTTCTTCATCTTTACACCTCGTCGTGTTTTCTATTTTTAAAGGTAGATTGAATCGCGTCTCTTATTGATCCGTTGTGAGCAGCTAATAGCCTTTTAACTTCTTGTGGATCTACATCAGTCAGTAACTGGAGTATTGCGGCTTTCGTTTCGCCTTTTTGCACGTTCAAAGCTTGGAGAGCTGCTTCTTCTGATGCGCCTGTGGCCATGACAATATTGTTTAACGCTCGTTTTTGTAATTTTTCATTGGAAGTCTGAACATCAACCATTAAGTTACTGTAGACCTTTCCGAGCTTGATCATTGCGGCTGTTGAAAGAGTATTTAGAACAAGTTTTTGAGCGGTACCAGCCTTCATTCTTGTCGAACCTGTAATAACTTCAGGTCCAACGATTGGAGCAATCGTATGCTTGGCTATCTGCTCCATTTTGGAAGCATCACTACATACCAAAGCAACGGTGATTGCGCCAACTTTGTTTCCATATTCCAGCGCACCGATTGTATAAGGAGTGCGCCCACTTGCAGCAATTCCTATTAAAATATCTTTACTGTTTAAAGAAAGAGCTTGAAGATCCCGAATTCCGAGTTCAGAGTTATCTTCAACGTCTTCTGCTGCATCGAAAATAGCTTGATTTCCACCTGCAATGACTGATACTACAAGGGATGGGTCAATCCCGAAGGTTGGGGGACATTCAGACGAATCGAGACTACCGATGCGGCCACTTGTACCAGCGCCAACATAAACAAGCCGTCCACCATTTTTGATCCGATCAACGATAAGATCGACAACCTTGGCGATAGAGGGGATTACTTTTGCGATGGCGTTAGGGACTAATGTGTCTTCCTGGTTGATGAGTGTGACAATTTGTTCGGATGTTAATAAATCTATATCCATGGTTTTGAGATTACGTTGTTCCGTTTTTAGTTGTTTTATATTCATGAGTAGGACCTCGCTCAATAAAAGTTTAGTTAATATCGTTTCATTTTAACGTCAATCTTCCTAATAACAAAATTCATTAAATGATATTGAATTCGCTTACAGGTATATTTTATCAAATTAAAGTATAGTTGTCTATACCACCTTGCTTTTGAGAATTTCGAGTAACCTGAATTATTTATTTTGGAAAGTATCACAGGAGTGCTAAAATAAGAAGGGTAATTAATTGAAAAGTGATTTTTTTTCAAAAGATAAAAAAGTATAAGTTTTTTGTACTTAGTTTTTGTGTCTAGCTCCAGGCGCCATCGGCTCTATGGTCTAAGCCAATCCGTCCAGAAGGTTAAAGAACAACCTTCCAGCCGGCTCGTCTTATGCTTGTCGCCGATAAGCGGGCGCCTTGCGCTTTTCTTATATGTTTTTAATAAAGGGGGATGACAACGTGCCGAAAGTTCGCACAAAGGATCTGATTGATAAATTTAAACTAGAAATACTCAGTGGTGAGGAAGGAATTAACCGGCCAATTATAACGAGTGATCTATCTCGTCCTGGGATTGAGATTGCCGGTTATTTTACATATTATCCAGCTGAACGTGTTCAGCTACTTGGAAAAACAGAGCTTTCGTTTTTTGAACGTCTTTCAGAAAAAGAAAAAGAAGGTCGTATGGATCAGCTGTGTACAGATGTGACGCCTGCGATTATTGTGACACGAGACATGGAGATTCCAACTGAACTTCTAGAGGCTTCAGAAAGAGAAGGAGTACCTGTGCTCAGTTCTCCAATGAAAACAACAAGACTTTCTAGTCATCTTACTAACTTTTTAGAAGGAAAGCTTGCCCCAACAACTGCTGTACATGGTGTACTTGTTGATATTTATGGCGTGGGTGTACTGATTATTGGTAAAAGTGGTGTCGGTAAAAGTGAAACAGCACTTGAATTGGTAAAGCGTGGCCATCGTTTAGTAGCTGATGATTGTGTTGAAATTCGCCAAGAAGATCAAGATACATTAATCGGAAATTCACCTGAATTAATCGAGCATTTACTAGAAATTCGCGGTCTTGGAATTATCAATGTGATGACACTATTTGGTGCTGGAGCGGTTAGAAGCTATAAGCGCATCACGCTTGTTATTAATCTAGAGCTTTGGGATCCACAAAAGCAATATGATCGCCTGGGACTAGAAGAAGAGAAAATGAGAATTATTGATACAGATCTTACAAAATTAACCGTTCCCGTTCGTCCTGGACGTAACTTAGCCGTTATTATTGAAGTGGCTGCAATGAACTTCCGCTTAAAAAGAATGGGTGTAAACGCAGCAGAACAGTTCACAACCAAGCTCGCTAGTGTAATAGAAGAGGGAGACAATGACGAAGAATAATTTTTATAAATGAAGAATGTCAAATACATAGATAAGAAAAGGGAGCGGAAAACATGGAACAGAACATTCAGCCTCTTAATCCAATTTTTCTAGACCTAGGTCCCATACAAATTCATTGGTATGGCCTTATAATTGGATTGGGCGCGTTACTTGGGCTTTGGATTGCGGTACGAGAAAGTGAAAAAAGAGGATTACATAAAGACACATTCGTGGATCTTGTTTTATTTGCGATTCCAATTGCAATTATTTGTGCGCGGGCATATTATGTGATTTTTCAGTGGGACTATTATTCTCAAAATCCAGGGGATATTATTAAGATTTGGAACGGTGGACTTGCGATTCATGGTGGCTTAATCGGTGCCTTTGCAACAGGTTATGTTTTCTCTAAAATAAAGAAAATCTCTTTTTGGAAGCTCGCAGACATTGGAGCACCTAGTATTATATTAGGTCAAGCAATTGGTCGTTGGGGAAACTTTATGAATCAAGAGGCACATGGTGGTCCGGTAACTCGTGAGTTTTTAGAAGGATTATTTTTACCAGAATTTATCGTTAATCAAATGTTTATAAATGGACAGTATTACCATCCGACTTTTTTATATGAATCGATTTGGAACATAGCGGGCTTTGCGCTCTTACTATTATTAAGAAGAGTGAACTTACGAAGAGGAGAGCTTTTTCTTTCGTACATCATCTGGTATTCAATTGGTCGTTTCTTCATTGAAGGGATGCGAACAGATAGCTTGATGCTGACAGAATCACTCCGAATTGCACAGGTTATTTCAATCGTGCTTGTTGTGGTTGCAGTTGGAATTCTGCTGTTCCGTCGTTTTAGAGGATATGCAAACGAGAAATATCTAGATACTGGAAATTAAAAGACAACATCAAAGATAAGCTTTCGAAGCAAGGGAGTGATTAATATGGGGAATAGTTTGAAAAAGGGGTTAAAGTCTGGTCTGCAAACAACATGGACATTAGGTAAAGTTATTTTTCCGGTTACCTTGATAGTCAGTTTGTTCCAACATACACCTGTTTTAGGCTGGTTGATAAACTTGATTTCACCGTTGATGGGGATTTTTGGATTGTCGGGTGAAGCAGCCATTCCTCTCGTGCTTGGAAACGTTTTAAACCTTTATGCTGGAATCGGAGCTATTTTAACGCTTGATTTATCGGTAAAAGAAGTGTTTATTCTAGCACTTATGCTTTCGTTTTCTCACAATTTAATCATTGAGTCAACGGTTGCTGTGAAGGTTGGCCTAAAGCTCTGGATTATAATGCTTGTAAGATTAGGGCTTGCTTTTTCATCAGGGATTATTGTCAATCTTGTTTGGCAAGGTGGGAGCGAGACAGCGCAATATGGCTTTATTGCAAAAAGTGAAACAGCTCCAATAGGTTGGGGAGCGATTATAGTTGAGGCAATTGAAAAAGCAGGACTTGGAATTATTCAACTGGCTTTGATTGTTATTCCGTTAATGATCGTGATTCAATTTTTAAAAGACTTAGGCTGGCTACATGTTTTTTCTAAGTGGATGGCGCCAGTCACTCGTCTTCTTGGAATGAAGGAAAATACTTCGATGACATTAGTGGCAGGGTTGACGATTGGTTTGGCATTCGGAGCAGGTGTGATGATTCAAGCAGTAGAAGAGGATAATGTCAGCTACAAGGATTTGACTCTTGCTTTTATTTTCTTAGTTGCTTGTCATGCGGTTGTAGAAGATACTTTAATCTTTATCCCTCTTGGTATCCCTGTTTGGCCGTTGCTCATCATCAGACTTGTCGTTGCGATTATTTTGACGATTACGGTAGCATTTATTTGGAAAAAGAGAGCAGAGCATACATTGAAGAGAAAGGAAGCAACCTATGAAAATTAATACAATACTATTCGACTTAGATGGAACATTAATTGATACAAACGATCTAATTATTGAGTCGTTTCTGCATACATTAAATTCTTATTACCCAAACAAGTATCAACGTGAGGATGTATTGGCGTTTATAGGACCACCTTTACACGATACCTTTCATAGCGTTGACGAAAACCGAATTGAAGAAATGATTGTCGCTTATCGAAAATTCAATCATGAAAATCATGATCTTCTAGTGAAGCAATATGACACTGTTTTTGAAACAGTCAAAACGTTGCGCGAACAAGGGTTTAAGCTAGGAATTGTCACAACAAAGATTAGAGACACCGTGAATATGGGGTTAAAACTTACAAAGCTTGATCAATTTTTTGATGTGGTTGTTACGTTGGATGATGTGGAGAATGCAAAACCACATCCAGAGCCAGTTTTAAAAGCATTAGATCAACTCGGCTCACTACCCGCTGAAGCGATCATGGTCGGAGATAATCATCATGATATTGAGTCTGGTCGTAATGCCGGCACTACAACGGTTGCTGTTTCATGGAGTGTGAAGGGCAGAGCGTATCTTGAAAGCTACAAGCCAGATTATATCGTCGATAAGATGAGCGAACTTTTAAAAATTGTTGGAGTGGAATAAGTGAGAAGAACAACAAGATACCCGGTTGTTGGACCTAACTCTCTATGGCATGTCTATAAAACAGTTCCATTTTGGAGGGTTGTTCGTAATTTTATCGTGATTCAATTAGCGAGGTATACTCCTTTGTTAGCGGTGAAAAATTGGTTGTATCGTACATTTTTAGGAATGAAAGTCGGTGACCAAACATCCTTTGCGCTCATGGTCATGCTTGATGTGATGTTTCCTGAGAAAATCTCGGTTGGAAAAAATACAGTGATTGGCTACAATACGACGATTTTAGCTCACGAATATTTAATAAAAGAGTATCGCTTAGGCGAAGTCAAAATTGGTAGTGAAGTGATGATTGGTGCCAACTCAACGATACTTCCTGGAATCGAAATCGGTGACGGCGCAATTGTTTCAGCAGGAACACTTGTCCATAAAGACGTTCCGGCTGGAGCGTTTGTTGGGGGTAATCCAATGCGAGTGATTTACACGAAGGATGAGATGGCGGAAAGAGCGGCGGGAGAGACGGAAGTTCAGTTTACATAGTATTGTGCTGAAGAAACCTCTATTTTAGGGGTTTTTTGTATTTAATTTGATTAACGCTTAGTCATACGATCCCAACTAAAGATATAAGTGGAACAGTGTTTGCGGCAAGTAAAGATTATGTCGATTTTTGCAGAGAAATCGATATATTGCCAAACTTGATGATAAAAGTGCTCAACTTGATGATATAATTCAAAACTCGATGAAATAATCGTTCAACTCGACGATGAACTTGAAAATTCATCCACATAGAACCTATAAGTGTAAAGTGAAGCATTGAAATCTCCAAATCTGCTTGCTAAGAAGGCCCTCATTTCACGAGTGGATAAACTAATATTTTTATATTTTAAAAATCGATGTATATAACTCTCTCAATCTGGGAACTATAGTATTATCCCCCTTTGTTAATATATTTTCTTTAAATCCTTCCCTAGTGAAGGATTATTTTTTTGTCGTTTAGCGTACTATGTCAAATACTATTTCTTGGATTTTGTGCATGCCGAACACACCAACCAATTTTAATAACCAATTTTAGGTTCATAAGGAAGCAACTGACAGGAAGCTTCTATAAAAGCTAATCACCACTTTTCGGGTCTGAAGTGAATAATGCCTCGTTTTCATTCTGCAGAAAGTGCACCCTGGTCAGTACAGTCTTTAAGATTAACGTACGATTCGCATTTGCAGGACGAGGTGGATCACGCT
>NZ_JBHLVO010000018.1:0-94272 GCF_042433335.1 Metabacillus herbersteinensis | reverse complement strand
TCAATAGTAATGTTTCAAACAAGGTATAACGTCCTTTCGGCTGCCATTACTACTTAAGAAATTGATAGTACAGATACTATGTATCGGGTTTGTAGTACAAATTATTGTCTACTTTATCTTATCAGATATTTACAACAACGTTAATCGGGTGATCTTTTTCTTATTCAACAAAAGGACCATTATATACAGTATCATAAGAAAACGATGGTAGAGTGCGCCTTTTATCCCATTAACGCGTGTGAATCTCGCAATCTTGCGTTTTCTATTCTACAACGTATAATAATGTACATACCGAAATTCGGAACAAATGTCTTTAAAATTCTAAGTGAGGGAGAGGGCTCATGCAGAGTAAGAATAAGACGGTCGTGAGATCAATGGATGTGCTTAATCTTTTCCTAACACATTCAAGGCTGAGTTTAAGCGAGATGGTTCAGTTTTCAGGAATGCCCAAAACGTCTGTTTATCGAATGGTGACGGCATTCGAAGAGATGGGATTCCTTGAAAAAGATGAAGAGGGGAATTATTCATTAGGATTATTATTTCTTCAATTTGGTCAATTAGTTTCAGAACGATTAGATATTCGACAAATTGCTTTACCTGTTATGCAAAGGCTTCGTGATGAGGTGGGGGAAGCGGTTAATCTCATTGTACAAGATGGCGAGGAAGCGATTTATATTGAAAAGCTTGAAACTAAACAAGCAGTGGGGCTTTTTACAAAAGTAGGCCGAAGATCGCCACTTTATGCTGGAGCGTGTTCTCGTATTATTCTTGCGTTTCTTCCTAATGATGAAAGGGAAGACTATTTAAATAGAATAGAACTGAGACCAATGGCATCTGGGACAATTACAGATAAAACAAAACTGCTTCCTATGTTGGAAGAATCACGAAAACTGGGCTATACCTTAAGTAGATCAGAACTTGCAGATCATACTTGTGCCATTGCTGCACCGATATTTAATAATAACGGACAGATTGTTGCCGGCATTAGTATCGCTGGTATTAATGTGAATTTTCAAGAAGAGAAATTGCCGCTGTTGATTGAAAAGGTTAAAAGCGCAGCGGATGAACTATCTCAAAAACTGGGATATGTGGAAATGTAACCTAACAGAAAAGACCTGACCCATTGAACATGATGGGTCAGGTCTTTTGAGAACTTATCCATTATTCGTAATTTTATAAAACACTAAATTTCTCATCTTGTAAATCTGTAATAAACATATGACCTGGTGCATGTGTAATCATTAGCTCAGGTTTTACTTGTAGTGCAACTGCTTGTGGTGTGACACCGCATGCCCAAAAAACTGGAACTTCTCCATCTTTAATCGTTACACGCTCACCAAAATCAGGTCGATTCATATCATTTATACCAATTGATTGGGGATTCCCAATTTGGACAGGGGCTCCGTGCACAGATGGAAAACGAGACGTCACTTGGACAGCGCGTACCACATCTTGCTCTGGTATTGGACGCATACTAACAACCATTGGTCCTTCGAATATCCCTGCTTTAACCGAAGGTATCGTTGTCTTAAACATCGGTACATTGCAATTTTCCTCAATATGACGAATCGTAATTCCATTGTTCATAAGTGCAAATTCAAAGCTAAAGCTACAGCCTATCAAAAATCCAACCATGTCCTCTTCCCAAAGATCTTTAATATCAGCTACTTCTTCCATAAGTTCACCATATCTATAGATTCGATATTTCGGAATATCTGTTTGGATATCACCATTTGGTGCAGCCAACCTTGGAATAGAGGAGCCTGGTTCTGTAACATCAATAACCGGACAAGACTTTGGATTACGCTGACAGAATAATAGAAAATCAAAGGCATGTTCCTTTTTCAGAATAACCAAGTTCGTTTGTGTAAAGTTTTTTGCCATACCAGCTGTTGGTCCAGTAATTTCTTTGCGTCTTATCAGTTCACGTATTTGAGCTGGTTGCATATCAGCAAAGTTTTTCATTAACTCCCCTCCATTTTCTTTATTGGAATAATTTAGGTAGTTCGTTGATGATAATATAACCGCCTAAAATCGACATAATAATGACGACAAAAACACCAGTAATTGTTAAAAATAGGGGGTGCTTATAATCACCTACAATATTTTTCTTGTATGCAGCCACAAGAAGTGTACCAAGTGCAAGTGGTAAAATAAGAGCATTTAATGTCCCAACTAAAATAAGTACTTTTACAGGCTTTCCAATCACGACAAATAATAGAGAGGACACAACAATAAAGCCAATGACAACCCATCTATGGTTTGTTTCCAACTTGTGGTGGAAGGTGCGAATAAAGGAAACAGACGTATAGGCGGCACCAACTACAGATGTAATGGCTGCTGACCACATGACAATTCCGAATAATTTATAACCGAAATTTCCTGCAGCATGCTGAAATACGGAGGCAGGAGGGTTATTTGGGTCTAATTGAAGACCTTTTGAGACAACTCCGAGCACGGCTAAAAACAGGGCAATACGCATAACAGAAGTGACTAAAATCCCTACGATAGAGCTTTTGGTTACTTGTGGTAGTGCTCCAACTCCTTTAACTCCAGCATCTAATAATCGATGGCCACCGGCAAAGGTAATATAGCCACCGACTGTACCTCCAACTAATGTAACAATAGCTAAAATATCGATTTGATCAGGTACAAACGATTTTTGCAATGCTTCACCTACAGGAGGGGATGTTGAAAATGCGACATACAAGGTTAAGGCAATCATGATGAACCCTGCGATTAGTGTAAAGCGGTCCATTGCCTTTCCTGCTTCTTTTATAAGAAAAATAGCTATGGCTATACCAGCGCTGATCATTGCGCCTGTTTGTACTGAAATGCCAAACAGCACATTCATTCCAAGACCGGCTCCAGCAATATTTCCAATGTTAAACGCAATTCCTCCCAAAACAACCAGTAATGCGATCACATAGCCGAGCCCTGGTAGCACCATATTGGCGATATCTTGTCCTCTTTTTTCAGATACAGCAATAATTCTCCAAATATTTGTTTGCGCGAAAATATCTAAGATGATCGAGATTAAAATTACAAACCCAAAGCTCGCTAAAAGTGTTTCTGTAAACACACTTGTTTGTGTTAAAAACCCTGGGCCAATTGCAGAAGTTGCCATAAGAAAAGCAGCTCCCATTAATAGGGACCAATTCAATTTCGATGCAGTCGGTTTCTTTTCTCCGTTTTCTGGTGTAACGTTTTGTGAATCCATTTTATTGCCCCCATCCTATCATTTTATCCATTAAGGATTTATCGATTGAACTGAAATACCTGAAGTATTAAGAACTTGGCGGATATTGCGAGCAAACTCTAGTGCTTGAGGGCCGTCTCCATGAATACAAATCGTATTTGCTTTTAATGACACATCAACGCCTTGCTGTGAACGTACTTTTCCTTCTTTGATCATGCGTATGACCTGCATAGAAGCTTGATCTAGATTATGTATTAACGCATCAGGCTGGTTTCGTGAAGTTAGTGAACCATCATGTTGATACGTTCTGTCAGCAAATACCTCGTGTGCAGTTTGTAGACCTATTTTTTCTCCAGAATGTATTAATTTACTACCTGAAAGACCAAAAAGTATTAATTGTGGATCTACTTTATAAACAGCTTCTGCGATCGCTTCTGATAACTTTTCACAACTAGCTGCCATATTATATAGCGCTCCATGTGGCTTTACATGATGCATTGTAGCGCCTTCAGCTTTGATAAATCCATAAAGGGCTCCGATTTGATAGACAACCATGTTGTATGCTTCTTGTGGTGAAATGTTCAGATTGCGACGGCCAAAACCTACTAAATCAGGTAATCCAGGATGTGCACCGATTTTCACATTTTTATCAAGTGCAAGCCGTACTGTTTTCCGCATGATGCTAGGGTCACCTGCATGAAATCCGCAAGCGATGTTTGCGGACGTCACAAAGTTAAGAATTTCTTCATCCATTCCCATCTTGTAAACTCCAAAACTTTCTCCTAAATCACAATTTAGATCTACTTGATGCATGAAAAATCCCCTTTCTATTAAATGTTCTTACTCACCTATCATGTTCAAAGATAAGTAAGTGTTTTCACTATATTTTTCTAATTTCATCAAACTGTTTAAATCAAACGGTAGTCCTGAAATTTTCATGCTGTATTCTAACTGTCCGAAAAACGGAATATCTGTTTCGAATATGTTAACATAAAATGAATATCCTGCATATAACTAAATATTCAAATAATATTGTAGTGATTCTTTGTGAAGCAGTACATTTGTTTAGATTGAGTTTTCGTTACAATCCCAGTTGCTTTCTTGTTTTCTGACAATTATAATGAGTGCATATTTAAAAGTCGGAATAAAAGTTCCGTAAAACGGAATTAAAGAAAGGGAGGAAAATAATGAAGCGTACTTCAAGTACTCAACGAATCCCTGAAATGAAACCACTGGGTGATTCTGCTCTTATTATTGTATTAGGTACAGAAATTAATCCATCTACACACTTAAAAGTGAAAATAGTAGCCGATTATCTTGAACAACATCCATTTCCTGGTTTTATCGAATGCGTACCAGCGTTTACAAGTGTGACGGTGTTTTATCATCCTGCGGTTATATACCATTCCTACAATAAGGATCGTTCACCTTATCAAGTTGTTTGTTCACTGATCTGTGAAAGTATAAAGGAGCTTGAAGGGGGACCTGCAGATAAAAAACGGACCGTCGATGTTCCGGTCTGTTACGGTGGGGAACTAGGCCCAGATTTAGAAGTCGTTGCCCAACTTAACAATTTAACAACGGATGAAGTGATTGAGATTCATACAAAAGGAGAATACCTCGTATACATGATCGGATTTGCTCCTGGTTTTCCTTATTTAGGAGGAATGTCTGAAAGAATTGCCGCACCACGTCATCGTTCTCCTAGGGTTGCGATCCCAGCAGGATCAGTTGGTATTGCCGGTATGCAAACAGGCGTTTACCCGATCTCAACACCTGGTGGCTGGCAATTAATTGGTCGAACACCTTTAGAGCTTTTTAGACCAAGTGAAAATCCTCCAACTCTTCTACAATCAGGAGATTTGGTCAAGTTTTCCCCAATTTCACTTAAAGAATATGAAGTTTACAAGGAGAAAAAGGGGAATAAACTATGAGCATGAAAGTGATTCGTCCAGGTTTACTAACAAGTATGCAAGATTTAGGAAGATATGGATTTCAAAAATACGGGGTTATCGTAAGTGGTGCAATGGATACCATGTCCCTCAGGATTGCTAATCTGCTAGTCGGGAATGAGGAAGGCGAAGCTGCTTTAGAAATTACGTTAATGGGACCGTCGTTAGAAATTGAGGAAGATTCGCTTATCGCAATTACTGGTGGAGACTTATCACCTACGATCGCTGGGGAAGAAGTGCCTTTATGGAGACCTGTTTATGTGAAAAAAGGAAGTGTTCTTCAGTTTGGTAGATGCGGAACAGGTTTTCGTTCTTATCTAGCAATTGCTGGCGGTTTTGTTGTGAAGGAAGTAATGGGTAGTAAAAGTACGTATTTACGTGGAGGTATAGGTGGCTATGATGGAAGAGCATTAAAAGCTGGCGATGTTCTTCCGTATAACAAAGTGTCACAGGATACTAGTCATTTTTACAGTCATTTTGGAAAAGAAGTTGACGATCGGTTACTAGACATAGCACCTTGGGGTGTGAATCTAGATCATTTTTTACCTTTAAAAGCAAAGTCATTCATCCGTGTGATACATGGGGGAGAGTTTGACCGATTTACTTCTTCTAGCCAAAGGCAATTCTTTGAGCAGGAGTTTGAAATTACACCAAAATCTGATCGAATGGGTTACCGACTTTCAGGGAAGAATTTGCAGTTAGAACAGTCCTTTGAATTAATTTCAGAGTCTGTTTCACACGGAACGATTCAAGTCCCACAAGATGGGAACCCGATTATTTTACTTGCAGACCGACAAACAGCTGGAGGTTACCCGAAAATAGCTCAAATCATAACAGTTGATCTTCCGCGAGTTGCACAACTAAAACCTGGCGAAAAAATTCGTTTTGAAGAAGTAACATTAGAAGAGGCTGAGCAACTCTATTTAAAGCAAGAGCAGCAAGTAGAGGAGTTGAAAGTGGGGCTCTTGTTCAAGCGGAAATAGATTGCTGGGGTTTGACCCTATATTTGCTACCCCCATGATTCATTCGAGGGCACTGAAAAAGTCACTCGAACAAAAAAGGCAGAATCCCTCAACTATTTGAAGGGATTCTGCCTTTTTTTAAAAAAATAGGGTATCTGAAAGTTCCGATAATTAAAAATAGTTTGAACTTCTTCTAGAATTCCTTTATAGTAGGTGTATAAAATCATATACTTTTTTTCGGGTTTCTATTGGGAAGGTTTGGAGAAAAACCGTTCTCTTTATAGTAGATAAACTCAGTTCCGTGCCATCGGACTGGGTTTTTTTGTTTTTCTAAAGAGAAACGAAAGGAGCTTGCTGTGAGTTTACCAATTTCTAGCCCAGGAAAAAAGACAGCTCCGAATGTTGAGAAAAACATGGAAAAAATTCAAGGTATTGTTATTTGCTTACTAGCTGTTGGCTTTGTAATGTTGCAAGTATTCCCTCAGACGGTGGTCGAAGTATCAGTCAGTCTCCTTATTCTTGCTGTAATTGTTGGAATTACGCCGATGATCCGTGGATCTACTTTAACCATTTGTCTAGTGCTACTATTTCTAGCAGTTGGCTTAATGCTTTATCACAATGCCTCACCACAGGAATGGCTGCAAGCGATGAGGGTCAATATTACACTGGTTGCTTTGTTTTTATTTGCTCCACTTCTTGGGATCCCGGTTCGAACGGGAGGCTATGTGGAAGCCTTAAAAATTGTATTATCACGAAAAATGAATGATCCTCACTTTTTCTTTCTTGGATCAAAGCTGTTGACCCATGTTCTTGGGGTGGTTATCAACATTGGATCGGTTTCAATCGTTTACCAACTTATGAAAGCATCGACAATTAAAACGCCTCGTCTGATGGCAAATGCCATTAATCGCGGGTTTATCTCGTCAATTTTTTGGTCGCCTTATTTCTCTGCGATGGCGCTGATTTTAAGTCAATTACCAATTGCATGGACATCAATTGTCATCTATATGTTAGGGCTTGCACTTATTAGTTTATTGGTTAGTTTTTTGATTGAGCGACCTTTAATAGAGTCAATGGATCATTCGAATGGAAGGAAGACGGTTGATGATTATGAGGATAAAGAGCTCAGAAAAGCAAAGCGAAAGGTTGTAGAACTTTTCTTTCTTTTATTTTTGATTATGGCAGTAGTTTTACTTTTGGAGGCAGTGATTTCTTCTTCGATTGTGTTAATTATTTGCTTGGTATCTGTTGTTTTTCCGGTACTCTGGTGTTTTTTAACAGGAAAACGTGCGCTCTATCGTGAGGAGATTAAAGAGCATATTTTTGTTGGGATTCCACGAATGAAAAAAGAGATTGTCTTGTTTCTGATTGCTGGTTTTTTCAGTGGAGCTTTTCTTCACTCAGAACTTAGCGGGCAACTTGTTGAACTGATCAATGGTTTATTTGGAAACTTCACAATCGGAATCGCATTTTTTCTTTCATTATTAATCGTCCTTTCCGCAGTCGTGGGTTTGCATCCAATCGTTGTCGTGACGATTCTCGTTACCAGCATTAAGCCTGAACTAATTGGGCTTAGTCCAGAGTATTTTGCGGTCTTACTATTGGCGAGTTGGGGGATTTCAAACACGGTTTCACCAGCTACAGCAGTAAATAATTTACTAGCCAGTCTCTTAAAAGTAGATGTGTTTGAGCTCTCCATCCGCTGGAATTTTAAATTTGTGATCATCATGCTCTTTCTTATTCCGATTTATCTTGAGATTACTGGTTTATAAGTTGAAGTGTAATAAAAAAAGCGCGGGGCGCCTTGTTCAGCCTTAGGCATAGCATAAGGCGATTCTAGGGTAGAAGGCGTTCTTTGCCTTCAATTTAGAATTGACTTATGACCTCGAGGCAGTTACACCCGCGACGTCCTGTCGCTGTAACTGCACTAGCACGTCCTGTGCGTCTGGGCTAGGTGCTGGAGCTGGACTTGCGAAACGCATGCTGGGTTTTTTAAAATTTATATTAATTCTGGTGTATTAAAAAGGAGGGGAAATCGTGTTTAAAGTTGTCTCTACATCACCTACGTTCGGGAAGTATTCCCAAGATCCAATTACATTTTTGCAATCAGAAGGCTGTGAAGTCGTTATCCTTTCTTCAGAAATTAGCCATAACGAAGTAGCGTTAGGTCGTGCGCTTAAGGATGTGGATGCTTTAATTGTTGGAGTGGAGAAAATAACTTCCCAAGTCTTGGAACATGTCCCAAAATTAAAAGTTATTGCAAAACATGGGGCGGGTTTAGATAATATTGACCTTCAAGCAGCAAAAGAAAAAAACATTGCAATTACCTATGCTCCTGGAGCCAATCGGCATGCGGTTGCGGATCTGGTGTTTGGGCTTATGCTTTCTCTGGCCAGGGAGATTCCCAACTCATCTGCTCAAGTTCAAAAAGGGGAATGGCCTAGAGTAATTGGCGTTGAAATGTTTGGGAAAACGTTAGGGGTTATCGGAACCGGTAAAATTGGCAAGGAAGTGATCCGTCGTGCCCAAGGATTTCAAATGAAGATTCTGGCTTATGATCTTTATCCTGATCAAGAATTAAGCAAATCAGGTAGTGTAACTTATGTTCCCTTAGATGAACTGATCCAACAATCCGATTTTATTACAACACATACTGATCTCAACGAAAATTCAAAGTCCATGATTGGAAGGCCGCAGTTAGAAGCGATGAAAACAACTGCCTTTCTCGTCAATACGGCACGAGGTGGAATCATAGATGAGGAGGCTTTATATATCGCCCTAAAGAAAGGAGAAATTGCAGGAGCAGCTTTGGATGTTTTTTCTGTAGAGCCGTTTATTCAGTCTCCTCTGTTGGAATTGCCTAATTTTATCTGCACTCCACATATGGCTGGGTATACGTATGAAGCGCTTCAAGAAGTAGGGATGATTACCGCTCGTAATGTATTGAACACATTAAAAGGAAAACAACCGGAATTTTCTTATCAGTAAGGAACTAAAGGATAGGAAGGTGTGTATTTGTGTTAAGTGATATCAAGCAGTTAGTGGTAGAACAGGAAACAGATTCGATCGAATTACTTAGAAGATTTGTAGAAATAGAATCGTTTTCACATGATAAGTATGGTATTGATCAGCTTAGTGAAGAATTGAAATTAACTTTTTCACGATTTCCGTTACAAGTTGATCATTTTCAAGAGGAGATCTATGGAAACCATCTTCGTTTTACAATGGGAAATGGAGAGCGCCAAATTACATTACTGAGTCATTTGGATACGGTCTATCCAAAAGGGACACTGTCCACTATGCCTTTTAAAGTGGAAGGAAATCGAATCTTTGGACCGGGTGTTTATGATATGAAAGCAAGCTATGTCATGATGTATCATCTGTTCGAATTCCTTGAAAAAGATGGACTACCGGACGATACAAAATTAGTATGGCTATGTACGTCTGACGAAGAGATCGGAAGTCCTACAGGTAGGAACATCGTTTATGAAGAGGCAAACAAAAGTAAAGTGATTCTTGTATTGGAGCCGAGCGCTGATGACGGAGCTCTCAAAACGGCAAGAAAAGGCGGAGGAAAGTTTCGTATTGAAGTTTTTGGTCAATCTGCTCATGCTGGAGTTAATCCGCATGAGGGCGCGAATGCAATAGAAGAATTAGCTTATCAAATTGTTCAGATTCGTGAATTGGCTAATGAATCACTAGGAACGACAATTAATACAGGTGAGATTAAGGGAGGGACACTATTCAACGTTGTCCCTGATTATGCAGTGGCTGAGGTAGATGTCCGTGTCCTGAATCCTATGGAAGTCAAGCGGATAGAAACTGCATTTAGTAGTTTGCAGAAATACAATCCTCAGACTCGCCTAAAAGTGGAGGGATCGATCTATCGTCCTCCACTGGTCCGATCAAATCAGACCGGTGCACTTTTTGAAATGGCTAAGAAACAAGCCTTTCAATTAGGAATGAACTTAAAGGAAGTAACTACAGGTGGAGGAAGCGATGGCAATTTTGCGGCTACTACTGGGAAACCTGTTTTGGATGGACTGGGAGTGGTTGGAGGGTTTGCTCATTCGCCGCAGGAATTTCTTTGGAAAGATTCTATCGCAGAAAGAACAGCTTTATTGTATGGGATAATTACAAATTTAGTATAAAAATAGTATATTGACGTTGTTTTCTGATTTGTGCTATAATTCAAATTAATAAAATTTTATTTTAGCTGAATATCTATTGGGAAATTACCACAAATAATTTCTCAATTCATAGATATGACTCAGCGACAACACCTGTCTGTATTGGTTGTTTGTCTATGAGTTTTTTTGTTGTATTTTTTTAGACTAAGAGGGGGATATGCAATGAAATTTGTGAGATTTTTAGAAAGCGGTTACATTTCGTATGGGGTTCTTGATGGAAACGACATTATTAAGGTAGAAGGTTCAATTTTTGATACGTATCAGCTTACCGATCAACGAGTTGCTCTAGCTAATGTCGAACTACTCGCACCTGT
The DNA here is from genome assembly GCF_042433335.1 of Metabacillus herbersteinensis. Lineage (NCBI taxonomy): Bacteria > Bacillati > Bacillota > Bacilli > Caryophanales > Bacillaceae > Metabacillus > Metabacillus herbersteinensis. The sequence goes on along the minus strand of NZ_JBHLVO010000018.1, from coordinate 83,655 downwards.
AGAGCCCGGGAAAACAATCGCTATTGGTTTGAACTACAAAAAACATGCTGAGGAAGTAAATAAGCCACTTCCAGAAGAACCGATGATGTTTTTAGTATCATCAACTGCTGTGATTGGACCGAATGAAGCTATTAAACTAGTAAACCCTGAACACAAAACTGATCATGAAGGGGAGCTAGCTATTGTAATTGGGAAGCAGGCAACTGAAGTATCTGTAAATGATGCGCTTGATTATGTATTCGGTTACACATGCTGTAATGACGTGTCCGATCGCCATTTACAAAAGAAAGATGGTCAATTCACTAGAGCCAAGTCCTTTGCTACATACAAGCCTCTTGGTCCTGTAATTGCCACAGATATTAATCCAGATGACGCTCCGATTAAAGTCAGGGTCAATGGAGAAATCAGACAAGATTCAAGTACGAACGATATGATTTTCTCGACGGCCGAAGTTATCTCGTTTGTATCAAAGGTAATGACACTTGAACCAGGGGACGTTATTATCACAGGAACTCCATCTGGTGTTTCTCCTCTAAAAGATGGAGATATTGTTGAAGTGGAAATTGAGGGAATCGGAAGCTTAAAGAATTCAGTTTTAAATAAAAACGCTTAATTGACAAAAGGGGGATGACGTATGAAAAAATGGAAGGCTTTAAAAACATTAACACTTATGTGTTCGATCTTTATTTTACTTGTAGGATGCTCTAGTGGCGGCAATGAAACGAGTGCTAGTAACAGTGGATCAAGTGAGAAAAAAGTCGATTATCCAACAAAGCCGATTCAAATGATCGTGCCTTTTTCACCAGGTGGAACAACGGATACTGCTGCAAGAACACTAGCTGCGGTAATCAATAAGTATTTACCAAATGAAGAGACTGTTGCCGTTGAAAATAAGGATGGCGGTGCAGGAACAATTGGAATGTCTGAAGTATTCCAGGCAAAAGCGGATGGCTATACAATCGGAATGGCGACATCAGGACCAATGACGATTAAGCCACATAGTGGACAAGTTGCATACAAACCTGAAGATTTTAAGCCGGTCATACAAGTTGTTGCAACACCTAACGTATTAGTCGTAAAAAACGATGCACCTTGGAAGACATATGAAGAATGGTTTGATTATGTGAGTGAGAACCCTGGTGAATTTACTTATGGAACAAGTGGTGCAGGACTGACTCAACACATTACGATGGAGAACTTTCGAGTAAAAACAAAAGCTGAGGTAAAACACGTACCGTTTAAAGGTGGTTCACCTGCTCTTACTGCATTACTTGGTGGAAACATAAAAGGAGCATTAGTTCAAACAACAGAAGCCCTACCATTTATTGAAGATGGATCACTTCGCCCTATCTTCATTTCGGGTACTTTTAAACCGGAAGAGCTGAATGATGTCCCATTACTTACTGAGAAAGATGTTGATGTAGAAGGGGATGTTTGGACTGGTATTGTTGTACCAAAAGATGTACCAGATGAAGTCGTTCAGATCCTACATGATTCATTCAAAAAGGCATTAGAAGACCCTGAAGTTATCAAGCAATTTAGTAATATTGGGGCTTCACCGTTCTATAAGAACAGTACAGAATTCAAAGAGGTTATTGACCAAGAATATAAAATAAACGGTGAAGTATTAGAAGCCGTTGGACTAAAGGGATAAGAGATTTTAGGAAGGGTGTGTGACGCTGATGCACACCTTTCCATTCCTAATGAAGGGGGTAGTATCATGCGGAACGCTGGAGTCTGGGCTGCAGTTATTATTATGCTCTTTTCTGGATTAGTTTTTTGGCAGTCTAACAAATTGGATTATAGTGGTCCTTTAGGATTTGGACCTGGTTTTTTACCCTTTTGGTTAAGCCTAGTTTTAATGATTCTATCGATCATCTATCTACTGATGGCTTTGAAAGATTCAATTCCTATCAATGAGATTCTACCAAAAGGACAAGCATTACGAGAGTTTTTAGTGATTATTGGCTCAATGGTCTTGTTTGTATTTTTAGTAGAATTCACCGGTTTTGTCATTGCAGGAACTTTATCTTTGATCATGCTCTTATATCGTAAGTTTAAATGGTATTATTCTTTGACTATATCGATCGGTATTACAACGATTATCTTTCTAATTTTTGCAAAAGCACTGGCTATTCCACTGCCGGTAAACTCACTTGGATGGTAAGGAGGTGAAGACATGGAATCTTTTGGATTACTGATGAATGGCTTCGAGCAGGCTTTAACATGGCAGAACTTGCTTTATTGTTTGATTGGTGTTTCCGTTGGGATGTTTGTTGGAATTATGCCTGGACTTGGGCCAGTAGCCGGAACAGCAATTCTAATACCACTCACCTTTGGAATGGATCCAACTTCAGCCATTATCATGTTGTCAGGAATCTATTATGGGGCAATGTACGGTGGGACAATTACATCCGTTTTAATTAATATACCGGGAGAAGCTGCTTCTGTGGTCACCTGTATTGATGGCCACCAACTTGCGAAACAAGGGAGAGCCGGAGTCGCATTAGGTGTCTCGGCAATTGGATCGTTCGTTGGTGGGATCGTCTCACTTCTTGGTTTAACATTTATTGCACCACCGCTTGCTCAGTTTGCTCTGAGATTTGGTCCCCCTGAGTTTTTTGCCCTCATGCTGTTAGGGCTAATGATGCTAATTGGACTGATGGGAAGATCGTTAGTAAAAGGATTTATCGCTGCAGCGTTTGGGCTCATTCTCTCGTTGGTAGGGATTGATCCTATCTCAGGTGCTACGAGGTTTACCTTTGATATCCCACAGTTTTTAGGTGGTATCGATTTTGTTATAGTGGCAATGGGTTTGTTTGGAATATCCGAAATCTTAACGAACGTAGAAAATCAACATAAAATGAAAAAACCTGAACGGGTCACAGGCTTATTCCCTCGAAAGGGCGAATGGGCACCTACGATGAAATCAATTGGAAGGGGAACGGGGTTGGGATTTTTTATCGGTATTGTACCAGGTGCGAATGCCGTACTCGCTTCATTAGCTTCCTACGCTTTAGAAAAGAAAGTTTCTAAAAACCCAGAGAGATTCGGTAAGGGGGCAATTGAAGGTGTAGCAGGACCAGAAACTGCGAATAATGCCTGCTCTGGAAGTGCACTCATTCCATTGTTCACTTTGGGTCTCCCTAGTTCACCTACGGTTGCTGTTATCATGGGAGCTCTCATCATGCATGGATTGCAGCCAGGTCCACAGTTGTTCAAGGAAAACGCTGACTTTACATGGGCTGTCATTGCAAGTATGTTTATCGGAAATGTCATTTTGTTTATGATGAATCTGCCCTTAGCCAATATGTGGGCAAAAGTTGCCCAAGTACCCTATAAAATTCTTCTTCCATTAATCATTATGTTTACGATGGTAGGGGCTTACACTGTTCATAACAATGTATTTGATGTAGGGGTAATGATTGTTTTTGGGATCATTGGTTACTTAATGAAAAAATTAGATCTACCGATTGCAGCCACAGTATTGACCCTCGTTCTTGGTTCACAAATTGAGTCGTCCTTACTGCAATCATTGGCAATCTCTAATGGAAGTTTGGATATTTTCTTAACAAGGCCAATTGCAGCAATCATATTGGTATTGACTGTCTTCATACTTTTTGCAAGCATCATCGCTGGGCTGAAAAATAAGAAAAAAATGCTAACGACTGATATGGAGATTTAGTATTCACAATGAAGTCTATAGTAGCTATTTATGTTTTGAATGTTCATCTGAATTGTTCTTTTAGAAAGAAGCTGTTCATATTCAATGGATAGGAGGGCTTGAAATGAGACTGGATGGGAAAATCGCCTGTATTACTGGCTCAGCTCGTGGCCTAGGGTATGCCATGGCCGTCGATATGTTAAAGGAAGGAGCTACTGTCGTCATCAATGACATTGATGAAGCTTCTGTGTCAGGCGCAGTAGAATCCTTACGTAGTGAAGGGTATTCAGTTTATGGGTATGTGGCCAATGTTATCAATAAAAAGCAGGTAGTCGGAATGATGGATTATATTATGACTACTTGTGGAAAGATTGATATTCTAGTTAATAATGCTGGTGGTGCCTTACGAACACCCAAAAAATTAGAGGAAATCACGGAGGATGATTGGGATCTAGTTCTTGATGTTAACCTCAAAGGATCTTTCCTCTGTTCACAGGCTGCGGTAGCCTATATGAAAGAGAACGGTGGAAGCATAATAAATCTATCTTCCATTGGAGGGAGAACAGCTAGTATTGTGACAGGTGTATCCTATGCCGCTGCCAAAGGAGGGGTCGTAGCCTTTACTAGACGTCTAGCTAAAGAAGTCGGACCCTATCATATCCGTGTTAATGCTATAGCACCCGGTTTGGTAATTAGTGGTGAGCGCCTTCAAGAAACGTGGGATACGATGGATGATACAGAGCAAACTTCTGTATTGGATGATATACCTTTAAGAAGACTTGGAACAATTGAAGATCAGGCTAAAGTTGTTACATTTTTGGCGTCGGATGATTCAAAATATATGACTGGGGCAGTATTAGATGTCAATGGCGGACGTTTCATGGGATAGTTTAAATGAATGTCACGAGTTTTTAATATAATTGTCAAAAAAAATTCAAATTCTTTTCTGTATGAGATATACTATTTAAAAATACTATATTTTCAGACAGAGGGGATTAGAATGAGAACAGAAGATACTGTATTGGTAACTGGGTTTGCACAAGTTCCCAAAGGTACTACTCTTTATGAAACGTATAAAACCATCGCAGTTGTCCTTGTGATAAACTACAAGACTGAAGTGATTGAAGATGCTGAATTTACCTTTCTAACAGACCTTACAAACTATTATCTTAGTGACTTGGTAAAGGGGTACAATTTCAGTGAAGGTTTTAATCCACTTTTTGATAAAGTGAAAAAGCATTGTTTACTTCCCTCACAGGGAGCTATTATACAAGCGATCAGATCAGCTTTTGATCGGTACCAAGAAACAAAACCAAGTTGAGATCATAAAAACTGGTTATCTATGGGGATGGACAAAAATCTATCTTACAAAGTAGATAAGACCCAGTAACAAGAGCGAAGGCTCTTTGTTGCTGGGTTTTTTATTTCCCTAAAAATAATCCATTAAGACACTGATGATTTGATGCAAATGCTAAAAAAGGGAAGGGTGATTTTAGTTGAAAGCTGTATTGGTAGAGGAACTCACAAAGAAGTTATATATCGGAGATTCAGAGGAACCTGTAGTAGGCGATGATGACTTGTTTGTGTCAGTAAAAGCAACGGCATTGAATCGTGCTGACCTTCTTCAAAGAAACGGAAAGTATCCTCCTCCAGAAGGGGAGTCGACCATACTCGGTTTAGAAATGTCCGGGGTTGTGGAGAGGGTAGGTCGAAACGTTCAAAATTGGAAAGTGGGAGACAGGGTTTGTGCTTTACTCCCGGGCGGTGGATACGCGCAAAAAGTAGTCATACCCGCAGGAATGGCGATTTCAATTCCCGACAATTTATCCTTTGAAGAAGCGGCAGCAATTCCAGAAGCCTACTTGACCGCCTTTTTGAATTTATCGGTTCTAGGTAAGTTATCAGCCGGTGATCATGTTCTTATCCACGCTGCTGCTAGTGGTGTTGGAACTGCAGCAATTCAATTAGCTAGGGAAATTGGAGCTATTCCAATTGCAACAGCTGGTTCAATGGAAAAATTAGATGTTTGCAATACTCTAGGTGCCCAGCATCTGATTAATTACAAAGAAGAAAATTTTTCAAATGTAGTATCAGAGATTACCTTAGGTAAAGGTGTTCAAGTTATTCTAGATCCAGTTGGAGCCTCTTATTGGGACCAAAATCTGCAATCAATTAGGTTAGATGGTAGATGGTTAATTATCGGTGGGCTAGGTGGCTACGAAATTGAAAGAATTAATTTGCAGGTGTTTTTAAGAAAAAGAATTCAGTTTATCGGCTCAACCTTGAGAACACGTTCAGTTGAAGAAAAAATCGAACTTACTCAGCAATTTGTCCGTTTTACTAAAGACAAATTCAACAGAGGGAAGCTGGTTCCAGTAATTGATCAAGTTTTCAGCTGGGAGAATGCAATGGAGGCCCATAAATATATGGAGCAGAACAAAAATATCGGAAAAATTGTTTTAACCATCAATTAAATGACTGCTTTCCATAAGAAGTATAAATGGAATCAACTTTTATAAAATGAAGAAACAGAAGATGGTAGGGAGGAATTTGAAGTGAGTAATCATAGCAGCTTGAATACCATTGAAAAAAGCAATAGTCGAAAAGGAAGTGGAATCATTGATACTGATGTCCATCATGAAATACGTTCTACTCAAGATCTACTTCCTTATTTATCGGATCATTGGAAAAGGTATATTTCAGATTATGGGTGGGTCCCAGAAAGATCGATTCCGTTTAATCAGATAAGAAAATCGACGAAATATCGAATGGATTCCGTTCCAGAAGATGGGGCCACTCCAGGTTCAAGCTTTCCGTTGTTGAAAGAGCAGTTACTAGATAAACATAACATGACACACGCAGTGTTAACCGGATGGTTCTATGAAGCAAGCGTTGCAAAAGGTTGGTTCGAATTTGCTACAGCTCGGGCATCAGCCTATAACGACTATACAATAGAGCATTGGTTGGAGAAGGATAAACGCCTTTTAGGTTCTATTACAATCTCTAGAGATCCGCAAGCGGCGGTTCGTGAAATTGAACGTGTAGGATCTCATCCACAAATGGTACAGGTGATGATGCCTATAGGAGACTTTGCATGGGGAGACCCGCAGTATCATCCGATCTTTGAAGCGGCGCATCGAAACGGATTGGCTATAGCCATGCACTTATCGGCAAGTATAACGGCACAGGGTGGAGACTTTCTTCGCTACTATGTAGCTTGGCGTTCCGTTCATCCTCAAGCATATATGACTCAAACAATTAGTCTCATTACGAACGGAGTATTTGATAAATTTCCTGATTTGAAGGTGGCTTTGGTCGAAGGTGGGTTTGAGTGGGTTCCTTTCATGATGCACCGAATGGATTCAGCATACAAGGCGCTCAGACAAGAAACGCCTTGGGTTAAACGAATGCCAAGTGACTATTTCCGCGACAACATGCGTTTTACCACACAGCCGTGGGATGATTTGACGCCCAAACAATTTCTGAATGTAATTGACATGATGGGTTCTGAAGAGATGATTATGTATGCATCGGATTATCCACATTGGGATTTTGATCCACCAGAACGCACGTTACCACAACAAATACCTGATAGCTTGCGTCAGAAAATTCTTTTTGAAAACGCTCGCAATTTTTATAAACTGTAACCGGACTCTCATCCAAATAGGAGTTGAATGACATGAAACATCTTGTTTGTAAATATGAAGATTTGAAAATAGATGGTAAAAAAGCAGTATCGATCGATCGAAAGGCGATAGTCGTCGTCCGTTCGGAAAGCGGCGAAGTATATGCGTTGCGTGACGTATGCCCACATAAGGGACCATGCTTATCAGCAGGAATGATCGACAGAAACTGTGCGGGTGATAGTGTAGGAGAATATATTTTTGAAAAAGAAACGGAAGTCCTAAGGTGCCCATGGCATAGCTGGGAATTTGATATAAAAACGGGACGTTCCTTATTTGCTCCAGAAAAGGTAAAAGTAAAAACATACGAAGTCACCATTGAAGATGACAAGGTTTATGTTGAAGTATAAGAGATTAACAGACTATAAACTAGTGAAAGAGGTGTAGGACTATGGAAATTAGCACGACAAAGCTAGCAGAATTTTCTACTAGCTGTCTAGTAAAAGCGGGTGTACCGGAACATGAAGCAGAGATTATTACAAATACGATGATTGAAGCAGATGCTAGAGGCATCCATAGCCATGGTGTAATGAGATTACCTATCTATATTGAGCGAATTCAGAATGAATTGATTCGTAGCGTTTCAAAGGTGATCGTTGAACAAGAAAACAAAGCAACAGCTATGTTAGACGGAACCTTTTCGGCAGGCCAAATCGTTGGTACAAAAGCGATGGAAATGGCCATTGAAAAAGCAGAAGAATATGGTGTTGGGGTTGTGACAGCAAAAAATAGCAATCACTTTGGAATCGCTGCACATTACGCGTTAATGGCAAGTAAGAAAGATATGATTGGGATTGTTATGAGTAACACTGCCCCATTAATGCCCCCAACCGGTGGTGCTGAAAAGGTATTGGGAAATAACCCTCTGGCAATCGCCGCACCGACCAATGGAAAATACCCGTTACTATTAGATATGGCACTAAGTAATGTGGCGCTTGGTAAAGTTATTTTTTCACAAAAAAAAGGAATTGCAATACCAGAGGGTTGGGGTGCAGATCAAAATGGAAAGGCAACAACCGATCCTTCCGCAGTATTAAACGGTGGGTTTATTTCACCTGTGGGTGGTCCAAAAGGATTTGGGCTAGCTCTTATGGTGGAAACACTGACAGGCGTTTTATCAGGCGGAGATTTTTCAAAAATGATTCCTTCAATGTATGATCTAACTCAAAAACAATCAATCTCTCATTTTATGTTGGTCATCAACGTGTCTTACTTTATGGATGTGGAACGGTTTAAAGACCTTGCTTCCATGCTCTCCTCGTATGTGAAAAATGCTGTCAAAGCAAGCGGAGTTGATGAACTCTATCTACCAGGAGAAATTGAGTTTTCAATCGAAGAAAAACGAATGCAGTCAGGAATACCAATTAGCGATAGTGTTTTAGATGAATTGCGCAAGCTTGCGGAAACCTTGCAAGTTCCTGGTTTGGATTAAGACAAATAAATACTATAAAAATACCCTGCTATTGAATAGCAGGGTATTTTTATGTAGTGTCTAAAATAAAGCCTGATTATATAGAATTACTACCTGGAATTATTCCTTCTCTTATACAAGAAGTACGTGAAAAAACCGCGACACCAATTTTGGCAGCGGGATTAATCAATCGAGAACAAGAAGTTGCCCAAGCTATAGCTGCAGGGTGCGATAGCTGTTACGACTTCGAGGCAAAATCTTTGGAAAGCATATTAACAAGGCTCTTTTCTGAAAGATTGTTGTTTTTAAAAAAACGTAGGTGAAAATGAATTTATCGTTTCGTGTTACAACATCTTAAGAAAAGATGCATCTATACCAACTAATAAGAGAATAAATACATCAAAAGCAACAATTTCTATGAAATCAGCTATTAATAAAGCGGATTAAGTTTACACGTTAATTCAGTAAACCTAGCTATAACGGGAAAACAGGTAATCCACAATGACTATCCTTAATAAGTAAAGGAAGTTTTGTAGCGAATACCGGTGATATTGACGTGCCTTTAATCAGCATAACCGGTTCATTGGATTCTCTCATTTTTCCTACGATTCATGCAGAAGGATACAGAAAACTTGTGAAAAAAGCAGGAAAAGATCATTTGCACCGTCTATACAGGATCGATAAAGGCAATCATGTGGACAGCCTGGTCTGGAATCAAGCAACAGATCCGGACAGAGAACTTCAACCCTTATTGCCTTATACCCATCAAGCTTTTGATCTGCTTGTTGATTGGGTGGAGAACAAAAAAGAAGCTTCAAACAGTATGACTGTAGCCGCACCGCAAAATCCGGTTAAAGTTATTGACATAAATTCCGGGAGGAAAGGAATCCCCGTTAGAGGCAAGTAACCCTCGATAAGGAAGGCTATTCTTGTGAAGGAACACCGACTGTTTCTTGTGAGGACATTTGTTTTTGTGCTTCAACAACATGGTTACGTTGATTAACTTCATTATTTTGATGTTCTGTTCGGACTTGAGATTCTACATTCGTAACTACCTTAGATTTTATTTTTAGCCTTGCTGTCACTGAACCATTTGATTCAATATTTTCCAATTTAATATCCCCTTTATCAGTTTATATTGTACTTTCATATAAGATGAATTAAAGGTAATTAGCTATTAGTTACTTACCTTTTAATGAGGCTCTTATTGTATCTTCTAACGATGATTCTGAGATTTATCTTCTTGCTTTCGTTGTGGATTCATCTGAGAGATTGCATGACTGACAATATCTGTTGCATTCTTCGCTTGATCATCTTCATCTTTTGCTTTTTGAACAATATCCTTAGAGTTATTTTCAAACACTTGCATCACTTCCTTAAATAAACTTTTTTCTTCTATAGTCTCAGTTATATAATCAAAAAAATAAGAGGGAATTGATTATTAAAGAAGATGAAGGACAAGCAGTAGGATTCACAATCCATCCATTATGCTATTTACAAAAAATATGTTTCCCACTTTGTTTTATTTGGGACCTTCCCCATATTCAAAGATAACACCTGATACTGAATCAGGAAATGTCGGACTGTTCACTCGAATTAAAATAACAGCAGCTACCGCAACTTGACCAATATAAGGCTCACCCCATTCTTCTCCAATGATCTGCATTTGCCATGAGTTGAATATCATTTTGAGAATATCCAGCTGGTACATTAGTTGCTGTTGTTTTTTGGGTATTTGCTTGAGCTTGATTAGCGTCCCCTATTATATATAGTCTCACTCACAAGCTTTTGCTTCGTCTTTGAACTGTTAACCATTCAATGGGGAGTCCGAATTAAGATTGAAAATTCCGAAGCGCCCAATATGTTCCCCACCCAAAAACACCATCGATTTTCCCTTTAAAAAAGCCAATATACTGTAGACGAGATTGTAACTCAATTACATCTTCCCCAACTGCCCCAATTTGAATGACTTGATTTGAGAAATGCTTCGATGTTACTTTCCTGGGCTGTTAAAATCGTTCCACCTAAAAGATTGACTAAAAGAATAAGTATATGTTTCTTCTTTATCATAGTGCTCATTATTTTCCCCCTATTAAATCAACATACTGTTATTTTTTGCAGGTAGTAAATTTTTATTCAAAACCTGGAGTAAACCTTTTACTGGGTTTACTCTACTTTTAGTGTTCGAGATATTGTTGCAGCAGAAACACAAGTACTTATTTAGACCGTTACGTACTCGTGTTGGATAAATATTGAATTAAGGATTAGTGAGTTAAGCTCACTGATCCTTAATTTTTTTACTTCTGATAATCCACCTAAGTTAACTAGATCACCGTGAAAATGTTGGTTTTTCTTTTTTTGAAAGAAATCTTCATACAGTTAAACATAAGAAGGGATGGGATGAAAATAAAAATGAAACCTGATGGGACAGAAGAGTTTATTTTACTGGAATAGATTGTTGTATCCGAGGAATTTTCAAACTCACACCCTAGTGTTGAAAAAACACAACAAGTCATGGATCAAGTAAAACGGACAGGCTAACTAGATGAGCCCATTACGATTAATCGGGATACAATGATCTCGACAGCCTGAGCGCTCTCAAGAAGGCGCTCTTTTTTCTATGTAAATAAATGTTCAATGACCATACTACCAGCCCCTTGTGAGACAATCTCATAGGAATCCTTTGCGGGAAGAATCGTTGGTTTAAGCTGTGGATAGATCTTAATTTTATTTTCAGCAGTTTGTTTAGCAATATCAAAAAATGAGCCTTTAGGGGCGAGTGTTCCACCACATACGACGGTGTCTGGTTGGAAGGTTAATATAATATTGGATAAGGCGATTCCGTAGTAAAATGCAGCATCTTCAACTACTTCTGTACATAAACGATCACCTTGTTCAATTGCCTTCAAAATAAGATAATAATCTATTTCGTCTACTGAATCGACCATATCTAAAAGGATCGAGAATTTACCTCGCTTTACAAACTGAATAATTTTATTTTTTATTGCGTCTAACGAACTATAAGTGTGTAAGCAGCCATATGAACCACAGTGACATTTCGGTCCATTAAGATCAACCATAACATGACCAAAGGCGTTTGTTGTATAAGGGCTTGAGTAAGGGAGGTTTCCCCCTGTAATTGCACAACTACGGATCTCAATATCACATGTTGTAAATAAGAAACGATCACTTATTGTAGAGAAGTGTAAACGATGTTCAGCTAGTGCAGCGAAATTCACACCACTATCTATTGTTACATAGGTAGGGATTTTACTCTGTATGTAAGCTTGAATTTCATCAATTTGTGCTGATACAGGTTTTGTCATGTGCTGTGTTTGATTAAATAAATCGTCTATCGAAATACCAATTCCAAGAATATTTTCAAGCTTAAGATTGTGTTGATCAAGTAATTGTTCAATTTTAGTGATAAACATATCTAATGTGACATAGATTGATTGAATGTTTTTCGTTTTCATTTTGATTTGCCCGCGAATATCTAAATTTAAATTAAGTAATAGGATCGTCGAGAATAAGCTAGTCACTTCAATACCAATGACATACGAAACATTTGGATTAATGCTATATAAAACAGGCTTTCTTCCCCCTGTTGATTCCCCAAGTTCATTTCCTGAGATTAGCTTTCCTTTTGTTAATTTTTCAAGCATTCTAGCACAAGTTGCGGGTTTTAAGCTTGTTTTTTCAAGCAAAGTTTCGACCTTAATTGGACCGTACCTCTGAATTAATGTGTAAAGTTTTTTTAGTTTTCTCGTTTGTGTATTTTTAGTTGAAATTAATTCAAGTAATAATTCATTCAAAAAGCGGAAACTCCTTTCTACAATTGTCTTCACAATAAAAATGGTAGCGAAGTAACCTATAAAAAGCAAGTTATTATAGATACCACCAGAAAAGTTTTTCTCAAAATGATAAAAAGTAATTTACATTCAAAAACCTGCATGCTACAATAAACCCATGAAAACGCTTTAATTAATAAAACAACTGGAGGAAATAAGCATGCATAAAACAGAAGAAATTTTAGTAGCGAAACAATATATTGAGAAATTAACAAGTGTTCAACCAACAATCGGAATTATTCTTGGTTCAGGATTAGGACCATTTGCAGATACTTTAGAGAATGCCGTTCATATTCCTTATGATGAAATTCCACACTTCGCCAAATCAGCTGCTGTAGGACACGCAAACGAGCTTGTGATTGGTACAATTGGAGGAAAAAAGGTTGTAGCAATGAAAGGTCGCTTCCACTACTATGAAGGTTTTACACTTGATCAAGTAACATTCCCAGTACGAGTAATGAAAGCTTTGGGTGTTGAAAAGTTAATCGTAACAAATGCTTGTGGTGCGGTAAACACAGACTTTAACCCTGGTGATTTAATGATCATTTCAGATCATATTAACTTAACAGCAAACAACCCACTTATGGGACCGAATAATCCAGATTTAGGCGTTCGATTCCTGGATGTTTCTGAGGTGTATAATAAGAAGCTACGAGGGATTGTAAAAGAAGTGGCTAAAGAACAAAATGTAAATGTTCGTGAAGGTGTCTATGCCTGGTGGACTGGCCCAACTTATGAAACGCCAGCTGAAATCCGTATGATTCGTACATTAGGAGCAGATGCAGTTGGGATGTCAACAGTTCCTGAAGCACTAATTGCAAACCATTCAGGTATTGAAACAATCGGAATTTCTTGTCTAACAAATATGGCTTGTGGAATTCTAGATCAACCTCTTAGTCATGATGAAGTTATCGAAACAGCAGAACGTGTAAAATCTACATTCTTAAACCTTGTTAAAGAAGTAATTACGAGATTTTAATTTTTTTGTCTACTTTTTATCATTTTGATAAAAAGTAGACAAAAAAGAAAGTAGGATTGGTATGAAAGGTAGTTTATTTGTTTTTCTGGGTTCTTGTAGTTATGGGGTACTTTCGACCATTGTCGTACTATCTTATGCGGCAGGGTTTACATTAAATGATGTTGTAGGAAGTCAAATGGTACTCGGTGCTGTTTTATTATGGTTTGTCGTATTATTTCGCTTCAAAAACAGTATTTCTAAGAAACCAACAAGAAAAGAAATTATACAAATGCTTATAGCCGGGACATCTACTGGATTAACAGGGTTATTCTATTATGTTTCATTGCAATATCTTGCACCATCGCTTGCGGTTGTCATCTTTTTTCAATTCACATGGATTGGTATTATTATAGAGGCGATTGCAAAACGTAAAACTCCACGCAAATCGCAATTACTTGCATTAATTCCAATTTTTGTTGGGACGATATTAGCAACGAATCTTATCACGGACGGACTTGCTTCTTTGCAATTGCAAGGTGTTTTATTTGGATTTTTAGCAGCAATATCAAATGCTATTTTTATTTTTGTAAGTGGTCGAGTTGCGACCAAATCAGATCCAATTCTTCGTTCAGCGATCATGGTGACAGGAGGGGCGATTTTAACATCGATCATTGTGCCACCAACTTTTCTTATTAACTTTACGGTATTTGGAAAGTTATTAGTTTCGTACGGTCTATTATTAGCCTTTTTTGGTTCATTATTTAGTACATGGATGTTTGCAAAAGGTGCACCACTTATTAGTACAGGATTAGCATCGATTTTAAGTGCAATGCAATTACCTACCACGATGATTTTATCCATTGCTATCTTACATGTACCCATTAATCTTACACAAATCATTGGAATTATTATCATCTTACTAGGAATCGGTGTTTCTGAAAGTAATCTAGGGAAAAAAGAAACAATGATTATTAAACTGGGGGAGCAACATGGGAATTAAAAATCGGTTAAAAATAATGTCGTTTTTACAATATTTTATCTGGGGAAGCTGGTTGATTACCTTAGGTTCTTATATGATCAATACCCTTGGTTTTACTGGTGCAGAAGTAGGGATTGTCTATAGTACAAAAGGAATTGCAGCGGTGATCATGCCAAGTTTGGTAGGGATTATTGCTGATAAATGGATTCGAGCTAATCGTCTTTATACTATTTGTCATTTTATTTGTGCCGGAGCCCTCTTTTATGCTGCATCAGTCAATAATCCTACAATCATGTTTTGGGTAATGTTGATCAATGCAATGGCGTATATGCCAACTTTAGCTTTATCAAATACAATTTCATATTATTGTTTAGAAAAAAATAAAATGGATACGGTTACATCCTTCCCACCAATTCGTGTATTTGGAACAGTTGGTTTTATTCTAGCAATGTGGACAATTAGTTTACTACAATTTGAATTAAGTAGTATGCAATTATATATTGCAGCAGGGGTATCACTAGTACTTGGTATTTATTCATTAACTATGCCTTCAATCCCGACTTCTAATAAAAAGCAAAAGCAAAACTGGGTTAGCATGCTTGGATTAGATGCATTTGTATTATTCAAAAAACCACAAATGGCGTTGTTCTTTATGTTTGCGATGTTACTAGGAGCGGTTTTACAAATTACAAATACATTTGGTAATCCGTTTTTACATGATTTTGGAGCAATTCCCGAATATACAGACAGTTTAGTTGTAAAATATCCATCTATTCTATTGTCTGTTTCACAAATGGCTGAAGTTATTTTTATCTTAGCTATTCCGTTCTTCTTGAAAAAATTTGGAATTAAAAAAGTTATGTTAATGAGTATGTTTGCTTGGACTCTGCGTTTTGGTTTATTCGCCTTCGGTGACCCGTCACCACTGGGTTTTGTCTTATTAATGCTCTCTATGCTTGTATACGGTTGTGCGTTTGACTTCTTCAATATCTCAGGTTCAATTTATATTGAGAAAGAAGTAAGCTCTGATATTCGAGCAAGTGCACAAGGACTATATATGACTATGGTTAACGGTGTTGGTGCATATGTTGGTTCCATTATAAGTGGAAAAGTAGTAGATTATTTCACTGTAGATGGTGTAAAAGACTGGCAGACGATTTGGCTAATATTCGCTGCATATCCACTTGTATTAGGAATTATTTTCTTCTTCACATTCAAATATAAACATAAACCAGAAAAGATGGTTGATTTAAAAGCAAGTCATTAAAAGTAATTATTAGGAGTGTAAGTAAATGAATTAGGCAAAATATATTGATCATACGATTTTAAACGCTACTGTAACAAAACAAGAAATCTTAAATCTAACAGAAGAAGCGAAAACACATGGCTTTGCTTCCGTTTGTGTAAACCCTTAGTGAAGTAAAGGTTTGTACAGTTGTTGGTTTTCCATTAGGAGCAAATACAACATTTACTAAGGTACAAGAAACAAAAGATGCTGTATCAAATGGTGCGACAGAAGTGGATATGGTCATTAATATCGGTGCATTAAAGGACAAAGATGAAGAGTTTGTTCTTCAAGATATTGAAGCTGTAGTGAAAACAGCTCATCCAAAAGCAATTGTAAAAGTCATTATCGAGGCATGTCTGCTAACTGATGAGGAAAAGGAAATCGCTTCAACACTTTCAGTAGAAGCAGGAGCAGATTTTGTTAAAACATCAACAGGCTTTTCTACAGGCGGAGCAATAGCTTCTGATATTGAATTAATGCGCAAAACAGTTGGCCCTGATATTGGTGTAAAAGCTTCTGGTGGGATTAAAACAAAAGCTGATGCAGAGATAATGCTGAAATGCGGTGCTAGTTACCTAGGAACAAGCTCAGGAATTAAACTTGCAAAATAAAGGATAGATGGGGGTCGAATTTAATTTGGCCCTATTTTTATTGAAAAAGGAGTAGAGAAAGAAATGGACAACTTTAAACGAATTCATGTCATCGTGATGGACTCAGTCGGAATTTGTGAAGCACCCGATGCAGCGCAATCGATTTCGGGTAATCCTATTTTATTGGGATGTGCTATATCGAAAACGTCAAATGACCTACAAATATTTTAAACTTTCAGTCTATTAACCTTTATAAATGTAAGCGTTATCATATATAATGATTATGGGTTGGATGGCACGTGTGGCCGTCATGGTATTTGGCGTAGGTGGGGCCTATACAAGGAAAAGGGCAGATATATATTACCCTTTTATGGAGCTGTCATGCTTCTTCCGAAATAAGAAGGTTAGTGTTCAGTTTGTCTAGTTTTGCACCAGAACCTTAAGTTCCTACATATTTTTAGTGTGATAGAAAAATGATTGAGGAGTTGATTTCCTATGGAAAGGTCTTTACTTAATACATCACAACAACCTGAAATAGTGCTTAAGTACATTAGGAGAGCGTCCATCTCATTATTTATGCGATTAAAATAATCTCAATTCTATGGTAACAGTTAAACACTTTTGTACAGAGTGGGTGGAAGATTAAAGAGAAAGAGCTGCTACAAGGCTGCCAAGTATGATTAAGAATACGAATTTCAAAGGACGGACAGCCTATTTTTATACCTGGCTTTGGCTTTTTTAAAACAGGTAATATAACTTAGGCTAAATGGCTTGTCTTAACAAAAAGGTAATATAACTTAAACCCTTTGTTACATAAACTAAATAAAGACTAATCATTCATATGATATCTTCTTCTTGTGAGGTAATTATCGAGGAGGAGATCGTTGTGGTAGAAGGCATGAAAGTTGGTATTCGTCGAATTATGTTTGTTTTGTCTGTAGCTGTTTTGATTAGTTCATTTACTGGGTTAGGAAACAAAACCTTTGCCCAAGAAAACAATTTTGATCGAGGTCAGTCGGTAAACGTCAAGGTGATGTCTTATAATATTCATCATGCTGAGGGAGTAGAAGGAGTGTTAGATTTAGAGCGAATTGCAGGTATTATTGAAGACTCTAATACTGATATTGTTGGTTTGCAGGAGGTGGACAACCATTGGTCTGACCGAAGCGATTTCCAAGATCAGGCAAGAATGCTTGCAGAACGACTTGGTATGTTCTATACATACGCAGCAAATCTTGACAGAGACCCACTAACTGAAGGAGATCACCGCCGTCAGTATGGGACAGCAATTTTAAGCAAATATCCAATAATCAAATCTGAAAATCATTCTTTATCAAAGATTGGAAATACTGAACAGCGTGGTCTTCTTGAAGCAACCATCAATGTAAGAGGAAATCACCTTCATCTTTATAACACTCATCTGGCCTTGACTTCTGCAGAGCGTGAACTTCAAGTAAACGAGACAATTGAAATAGCTAGTGAATCAAAGGGACCAAAGGTTATTATGGGAGATTTAAATGCTCTACCAACTAGCAACGAACTGAAACCGATGATGTCTAACTATCTTGATGTTTTTGCCGAAGCAACACCTGAAGCCAACACATACCCAGCTGCAAATCCTACAAAGAGAATCGATTATATTCTTACATCAGATGACATTGAAACAGTAAATACTGAAGTAATTCCTACTCTCGCTTCTGATCACCTGCCAATCACAGCAGAAATTGTATTGGATCGTGAAGCTCCGTACTTTAATGGAGAGAAATAAAAGGTACCCTTCGCCCGAATATGGCGAAGGGTTTTACTATAGAAAGTTGGAATTAATAACAGGAGTTGAATTAAATTCAAAGTGATAGATAAGAAATTAACCTTCTTTATGTGGAATAACTTAGTGGGGAAAATGAAACAAAATAAAAGAAATAAATTAAGGAAAAAAATCCATCAGATTTACTGGCGGATTCTGTAAATATATTAATTATGCTTTCTCAGCAGTTTCCCTAACTCCTCAGCGTTATAAGGGGTATGTTTAGCCGCTTCATGAAGCGGAATACCACTGTCCAAAAGACTTTTTACTACCTTTAAAATTCCTGTAGCTTCAGCATCTGCTAATCTGCTTCTTTCATCCGAGAGTGCTTTTGCTCTTTGATCATACTCTCTTCTAGTTTCAGGGTCAGAACTTAATTTTAATAATTTTTGTTCAGCTTTATTAAGAATTACGTCCATACTGATAACCTCCCTCAACTTATTTTCATTATCCTGAATATCATATTGGCAGTCTATTTATAAGAGTTGATTTGTTAAGTAAAAATAATCATTGGGACTTGCTACCATTAATTTTAATTTACCATCTATAATGCTTGGTTACTAACTTTATTGTTGGAATCAAGAAAGGAAAAGGGGGGTGGATTGTCGATAAGTTCGGCGTTTCATGGCAGCTTAATCTCCCAAATTAACAGGACTTACTCAACTCTATCCTCATTCGATTTCTCCACTCTTTTATGTTTTCGATAGCTGCTTTCTCACCACCTATGTAAATATCATTTATGTTCATTTCCCATGATTTTAATGTACGTTCTCTTTCCATAAGTGGAAGAGGATTTGTAATTTTAACAGAACGACTAGTAAATTGCCGATTCTTCTTCAGAATATAAGCTATTTCCCATTCGTTATCGTACGCATCAATAAATAATGAGACTAAATGGTCCCTCACTATATATTATCGGGATTTTATTAATATTTACATATTTTTATAGAAGTAATAGCCACCAATCCACGTTCTCCATCTCTTTCGGAGAACAGAAACCTCGCCCGATCCCGCTCAAAAGCAAGAAACTGATTGATATTCAATTTGAAACCATCCCTTAGTTCGACTATAATCGACAATAAGAGAAAGTAACCTAAATAGACTTTAGAAAACAGGAGAAATTAAACAAAATGCGGTTAGTTACTTTGGAACGATGTCAGGCAGGAGTTCAATTAGGTAAGCCAATTTACAGTGAAAACGGGAAAATACTATTATCAAAGGGAACTGAGCTAACTGACAGTTTCATAGCCAGATTAAAGAAATTAAATATCTATACAGTTTACATAGATGATGATGCATCTGAAGGAATAGACATTTTAGAATCAATTCCAGTGAAAGTACTTAATGAAGCTACAGCTACCATAACAGAAGGTTTAGGCACACTTTCTGAGTTTAACTTAAGTAAACCAACGCTCCAAGCAATGATTAGGACGGAAAAAGCAGTCGCGAGCTTTCAATCGATCTTTAAAGAAATTATAAACTGCTTAAACGAAAATCGAACGGTTCTAAACTTACTAGCAACAACAAAAATTCACGAAAATCATGTGTATACCCACAGCCTCAATGTATCGATCTACGCCTGTCAGTTGGCAATTGAAAATGGTTTATCACTTAAAGCCATTGAAGAAATTGGTTTAGGAGCCTTATTACATGATTTGGGGAAAATATTTGTCTCACCAGATGTATTAAACAAGCCTGGGAGGTTAACAGAGGCCGAATTTGAACTAATGAAGTCACACAGTGAATTAGGGTTCAACATTCTCAGAAAAGTTCACGAGGTCCCATTAGTTGTCGCTCATTGTGCACTTCAACACCACGAAAGATTGGATGGAGCAGGATATCCAAGGGGCTTAAAGGGTAATGAAATTCATCCTTATGCCAAAATCATGAGTGTTGCAGATGTCTTTGATGCGGTTACGAGCCACAGAGTGTACCGACCTGCAATGCTACCCCATAAAGCAATGGAATTACTCTATGCAGGTAGTGGTACCCAATTCGATACAAATCAACTTAACTTGTTCAAAAATTGTGTTGCGATCTATCCCCAGGGACTAACGGTAAAACTAAACGACGGCAGAACTGGTATCGTCACGAAATACAATTTCCACTCAGTTGGACGCCCTGAGATACGTATTATTCGGGAAAAAGACCAAGAAGTAACGCCGTATGAGATTGATTTATCAAGGAATGGAAATTTAACGTTGGAGATTGTGGAAGCGGATGCGTTGTTGTAGTGAAAATTAGGATTATAGGATGGTTAAGGGATATCGAATGATAGAATCATTCGGTATCCTTTTTGTTTCTATTTTGGACTGATAGGAAGATTGATTTTAGAACTTCACAGGTCCTTTTTTTGTAGTAAATGAATTTTAGTCAAAAGTTCCTTTTTCTCTAATAGATAGAGAGAAGGAATTTTTAAATAATACAGACTATTTCACTTTTTGTGAAAAAGTCTGTATTAATTTATCACCTCAAACTTCTTATACTTAGAACATGATTTGAAAGTGCTTTCATAGTTGAAGGATAGGGAGGAAAAGGGTATGAGTAATTCTTGGCTTGATTTAGAAGGAAAAGTAGCAATTGTAACCGGTGGTGCCTCTGGCATTGGATTAAATATCTCAAAGGAACTAATTAAGAATGGAGCAAAAGTAGTGGTGGCCGATTTGAATGTAGAGGAAGGAAAACAATCAGACGGTTCTTATTTTGTTAAGTGCAATGTAACAAGTAAGGAAAGTGTAGATCAGACGGTTGCTAAAACAGTTGAAATTTTTGGCTCAGTGGATATCCTAGTAAATAATGCAGGGGTGAACCTACCGAGACTTTTAGTTGATGACAAAGGTGAAAAGCCAGAATATGAGTTAAGTGAAAAAGATTTTGATTTTATGGTAGCGGTAAACCAAAAAGGTCCATACCTTTTTGCACAGGCTTCTGCCAAAGAGATGTTAAAGCAAAATAAAGGTGTTATTATTAATATTTCATCGGAAGCTGGCCAAGAAGGGTCTGCTGGACAAAGCTGTTACTCTGCAACAAAAGGAGCGATTATTGCCTTTACTCGTGCGTGGGCAAAGGAATTAGGTAAACACAATATCCGCGTTGTTGCAGTTGCACCTGGAATTATTGAAACAACAGGACTCCGAACAGATGCTTATAATGAAGCATTGGCATATACCAGGGGCGTTACAGTAGATGGGTTGGCAACCGATTACAGTAAATCGATTCCTCTTGGAAGAGAAGGGAAATTAACTGAAATAGGCGATTTGGTTTCTTATCTTGCTTCTGATCGTGCTAGTTATGTTACCGGCACGACTTTAAATATCTCAGGTGGTAAATCCAGAGGTTAATAAAGCTAGAGCTATTAAAGGTGAAGAGCCAGATAAGCCTTAATGGATGTCTACTAGACAGGGAGAATATAAGCGGTCTAATGGCACCAAAATCTTTAATCTCCCTGTAAACTTATACACAAGGCATTCAGTTACAAAGAGGTGATATTAATGGCTGACTTAAGAATGGACGATAGAGTTATTCAGATAATTGAAGTAGCTCGAAAAAAAACCTATAGTTCTTTAGATGATCTCGCAGACACATTGGGAGTCAGTACAAGATCCATACGTAATTATATAAAACAGTTAAACAGTGATTTGGATGGAATCGCTTCATTATTAAAAGATAAAGGTAAGGGCTATCGGTTATATATTGCTGATGAGCAATTGTTCGAGGATTTAATTGAAAGAAATCATTCAGAGGTTGAGGTGTATGATTCACCCAAACGTCGGATTGCATTAATTATCGATAAACTGATAAACCGTGACGAGACTATTACTCTGGATGATATAGCTTTTGAAATGAATATCGGTAGGACGACACTTGTTAATGAATTGAAAAGAGCCTCTGTTGCCTTAGAGACTTATAATTTAACCATTCAAGGGAAGCAAAACAACGGGATGTATCTAAGTGGGAATGAACTTGATCTACGATTCTTTATTTTAGATAACGTATATGACTTTTTATTTAATAGTTATCCTCTAGATCAAGATATTACGGAAGAAATCGTGAGGATTTCCAACCATCGAGATTTGGAATCCACCACACAAATTCGATTAATGCAATTTATCATTGTCATGTTGGATCGTCTTTTGAAAAATCATCCACTTAAAGAGATGAATGAGAAACATTATAAATTATTGAATACGAAGGACTATCAAATTGCTCTAGAAATAGTGGGCGCTATCGAAAGTCAGCTGCCAATTAAAATACCTGAGCCAGAAATCTTGTTTATAACCATTCCGATTGCAGGGAGAAGAACACCAACAAACAATCGGACAATGGCCGAGATCACAGTTACTGAGGATGTAAAAAGACTATTAGAAACGATTGTAGAGCAGGTAGGTTTTCATAAGGGAGTTATTCAAGAAAATGAACTCTTTTTTAAGGATTTGCAATACCATCTAACTTTTATGTTAAATCGTCTATTGTTTGACTTACGATTAAAAAACCCATTGCTAGCTGATGTGAAGGAGAAATATCCTGTCGCATATAAAATGGCTGAGATTGCTGGGCAAGTGATTGAAAGTAAGTATGATCTTAAAGTTTCTGATGATGAACTAGGGTATATAGCCTTTTATTTTGGTGTTTTTATCGCTCAAAGTGATGGTAAAGTAAAGCGCTTACGAAAAGCAGCAGTCATTTGCGGGACAGGAAGAGGAACAGCTAGACTAGTCGCAATTCAATTGCAACGTATTCTAGGTCAAGATACTGACATAGCCTTATATTCGAATGTAGAGGTAACGAAAGAACTCCTTGCTAATTATGATATTGTTTTTTCGACAGTAAAATTAACCTTGGAAACTGACACACCATTAATCATGATAAATGAAATTTTTGACGAAAGCAGTGTTTCAAGAAAAATTGAACAAGTGACCTATATGCAAAACTTTGAGCTAACAGATAATAGCAGTCATAATTCGATTGTAAAGCATTTTATTGTTGAAGATAAATACTTCATTTTAGATAGCTCAAAAAGCTATTATGCAAATGTGAGTAAAATGGTTGATGATTTAAAGGAGCGGGGTTACCTCGACGAAGGTTTTAATGAACGGCTAATTGATAGAGAAGAAAAGGGATCAATGATTTTTGATAATTATATAGCTTTGCCACATACCTTTAATTACAAGTCCGATCGAATGGAACTTGCACTTGGTGTCTTTCCTGAAAAAGTAATCGCTGATGGAAAGCAAGTCAAGTTAGTTTTCCTGTTAGGATTACCCGAACAACAAACTGATAACAGTGAGCATTTACTTGTGAAAATATACGACGAAATCATACGAATAGCTACTGATGAATCATTAGTAGATAAATTGGCTCGCACAACCAGCTATGAGGATGTAAAACAGTATCTTGAACAAGCAAGTAGATATAAATGAACTAATTTGTGATTATTATTCCCGTTGCTATTATTAGTGAAACAAAGATTTCTACTATGGATTTTCAAAAGGAACGCACAATTAGATGGATTGGGAACATGAGATACAAAAGGAAAAAGCGGGACTTGGTTAGAATGATTACGCTAGCTTTCATCACTACAGAAGAAACCGCTCTCTCAATCAAAAAGGAAATAAAAATGGTTAAACAACATGACTAATAGAAAAGAGATGAAGAGATGATTTGGTATTTAATTGTTTTGATAGGCTTAGCGTGGCTTATACAGAGTATTCTTGGCTTTTTCCAAATAAGACATTTTAATAAAAGGTACGCTGAAATGAGATCGATGGGGCGAGTGGCAATTGGTAAGAGAACAGGGATGTTTCGGGCAGGTACAGTCGTTATGTTTTGCATCGATAAGAGAAATAAAATTTTAAAAGCTTCAAAGATGCAAGGCGTTACTGTGTTCTCGCGTGTAAAGGATTTAAACGGATTTGAAGGGAAATACCTTTTGAAAATCTCAGAGGAAGACTTTCAAGGTATTGATAAGTTAACGAGGTTAGCGATTGCCGATGCTCTAAGAAGTTATGACATCATTTCTCAGGGTGGGGAATTGAAAGTAAAAAAAGGCTGGATCGACTATCTAGTACCAAAGAAGAATTAAGAAAAGGGTGAATTTATGGATATTATTATTAATCTAGCTGAAGGTTTTATGAATTTATTCCGACATGGTGGAGAAGTATTTGTGGACCTTGTAACTGGAATTGTTCCACTATTAATCATGTTATTAGTTGCGATGAATTCCCTAGTTCGTTTGGTTGGTGAAGAAAAAGTAGAGAAGCTTGCTAGAAAATCAGGAAAGAATCCGTTCACAAGATATTTTGTATTACCTGCTATTGGTACATTCGTATTGGCGAATCCTATGACATTATCACTTGGTAGATTTTTACCTGAAAAACATAAACCGAGTTATTATGCAGCAGCATCATATTCATGTCATACACACAACGGATTATTTCCACATGTAAACCCAGGAGAATTGTTTGTATTCTTGGGAATTGCAGCTGGGATAACTACCTTAGGACATGACGTTACTGAATTAGCACTTCGTTATTTCTTAGTGGGAATTTTCACAAACTTCTTAAGAGGATGGATAACGGATTTAACGACAGCATATGTTGCAAAACAACAAAACGTAAAACTAAAAGATACAGTTCAATTATAGGAGGTGGAGAAAATGACAATATATCAATCAATTAAGGTATCAAAAGGTGCTGGTGGCTTTGGTGGACCTTTAGTAATAACTCCAACGCTTGAGAAAAATAAAGTTGTTTATATAACCGGTGGGCAAAGGCCAGAAATTGCAGATAAAATAGCCGATCTTACTGGGTGTGAGTTAGTTGATGGGTTTAAAACTTCCGTTCCAGAGCACGAAATGGTATGTGTGATTATAGATTGTGGTGGGACGTTACGTTGTGGGTTATATCCTCAAAAACGAATACCTACAATCAACGTGATGCCAACAGGTCAAAGTGGTCCATTGGCAAAGCATATTACTGAAGATATTTACGTCTCGGGAGTAAAAGCAGAAAATATTCAACTGTCTGAAGGTGCAAGAACACCTCAAACAAATACAGTAACAGAAAGTACGAACGAAAATAATGAAAATAGTATTAATCAACCGAAGTATAGCTCAAAAAAGAAGATAAGTGAAACACATAAGCCAAAGGGATTAATGGCAAGGATAGGAATGGCGATGGGATCAGTTGTAAGCGTTTTTTACCAAGCTGGACGTGATGCAATTGATACAGTACTAAAGACAATTCTTCCGTTTATGGCTTTTGTTGCAATGTTGATCGGAATTATTATTGAGTCTGGTATTGGTGATCTGTTTGCAAAATTCTTATCACCATTTGCAGGTTCAATTTGGGGGTTACTTGTCATCGCACTTGTATGTTCATTCCCACTTTTATCTCCGTTTTTAGGACCTGGTGCGGTTATTGCTCAAGTAGTTGGGACATTAATCGGGGTTGAAATTGGAAAGGGAAATATTCCTGCAAACCTAGCTTTACCTGCATTATTTGCTATTAATTCTCAAGCTGCAGCAGACTTTGTTCCTGTGGGATTGGGTCTGGCAGAGGCGGAGGTTGAAACAGTAGAAGTTGGGGTTCCATCAGTCCTCTATTCAAGGTTCTTGACAGGTGCACCAACCGTCTTTATTGCCTGGTTAGCGAGTTTTGGTTTATACGATAGTTAATATTTTTAAAATAATAGGCAGGATTCTACTACTATCTAGGATCCTGTTTTTATAAGATCGATTCCAATTCTATAATTAAGGAGATTTCACAATGAAAACAAAATATAAAACACAGGTAAATAATATTGGTCCCTCAGTAGTAGATTTTCTTGGTGAGAAAATGCTTATCCTTTTTGGAGAAAATGCTCCAGCTGAATTAGCTGAATACTGCTTGTTAATCACTATTAATGATGTTGAAAGTACCATAGATAGTGGAGACACATTACAAATTGGTGAAAGAGAATACAAAATTACAGCTGTAGGTGATGCTGTAAAGAAAAATTTAACAAGTCTTGGACACATTACATTAAAATTCGATGGTTCTCAAACTCCAGAGTTACCTGGGACACTTTACTTGGAAGATACGGATATTGGTGAAGTCGAAGCTGGAGATCTTATTCGGATTTTTGCAAAATAACAAAGGATGATAGCTTAACTTTTGATGGGTCTTGTTGATAGGGGACAGTAAAAGTAATGTTATTGCCTTATTTTTTTCTATAGAGGAGGAGTGGAGCTTTTGCAATTAGTTATTGATTCAGCTAACATTGAGAAAATAAAAAAATTAAACGAATATTTCCCGATAGATGGGGTAACAACGAACCCTAGTCTCATTGTAAAAGAGCGAAAACCATTTTTGCCATTATTAAAAGAAATACGAAGTGTTATTGGTGATGAAAAAGAGTTGTTTGTACAAACCATCGCTAAAGCAGCAGAAGATATAGTGGAGGAAGCCCGTTTTATTTGTGACACATTATCTGGAAATGTGATAGTGAAAGTTCCTGTTACCAGTGAAGGAATTAAAGCAATAAGACTACTAAAGGATGACAGCATTCGAACATTAGCTACAACAGTATACACTCCAATGCATGCATTTTTAGCCGCTAAAGCTGGTGCTGAATATGTAGCACCCTATGTTAATCGAATTGATAACCTAACGGGCAATGGGGTCAATGTTATATCTGAAATAATACAGATTTTTTCACAACATAATCTACCGTGTAAAGTATTGGCAGCAAGCTTTAAAAATGTTCAACAAATACACAATGTTTGTTTAGCAGGGGCTCATGGAGTGACTGCTTCTCCAGAATTAATCGAATTATTGATTGAAAACCCTTCAGTCGAAGCAAATGTGATGCAATTTAGAAAAGAATGGCTTGATCAGTTCGGTGAGGAAATTGTTAACCTACTTTCTACAAAATGATTTTACTTTAATTCTAAAGGAATGGAAGGTGATAACGTGATAAAGGCGGTTATTTTTGACTTTGATGGATTAATTATTGATACAGAATTCGCACTTTATGAGGCTTTTTGTGAGTTGTTAAAAATTGATCCTAGTGAACTACCAATTAACGAATATGGATTTTACATTGGAACGGATTCTAGTGATCTATATGACTTTATTTTGAGCAAGGCAAATATATCAATGACCCATGAAGAAATAATCGAAAAATCATCTGTTTTACACAAGGAAAAATTGAAATATCCTATTGCTCGTGATGGAGTTGAAGATTACTTAAAAGAAGCAAAAAGTAAGGGATTAAAAATTGGTTTAGCATCTAGTTCTGATAGAAAATGGGTAACACATTTTCTATCAGAACTCGATCTACTCGAATATTTTGATGTCATTCAAACAAGAGATGATGTAGAGAAAGTAAAACCAGATCCAACCTTATATCGAAATGTGATCACCCATTTCGGAATAAAACCATCCGAAGCAATCGCATTTGAAGATTCTGTAAATGGTTCTAAAGCGGCAATAGGAGCAGGAATAAATTGTGTCATCGTCCCTAATAAAATTACCGTAAATCTTGAATTCGAAAACTTTCATATGAGGATAAACAGTATGAAAGAAAAAGAACTTTCTAAAGTAATTGAAATTATCGAAATGTTGTATGTTTAAAAAAATTTGGTTGGAAAGTCGATCAGTTCGGTGTTTCATGTCAGCTTAACCTTCCAAATTGATAGGTTAGAGAGAGAAGCACGGATACATTTTCGTGCTTTTTATTTTTTTCCTCTGTCTGTTGATAGATTTGTCAACCTTGTATGACAAGGGCTGAAGTTATGAAATTTAACCGTATAAAAAGGAAACAAAAATAATTTCGATTCATTTAATCTTCAAGTTAATCTCCCCAATTGCCCGCCACACCTCAGTTCAATTGATCGAACCGAGGTGTTTGATTTTAACGTTGTTAAAGATCGCTTTGCCGCCCTCAGAGAAGAGGGTGATTCCTTTATCATCAGATTCCGGGAATATTAAACTTGAATATGCGACCTTTCCATCATCCACAAAAACTTCAATACTTGTTTTATCAACGAGGATCTTCAAGTGAACAAGTTGCTTACTAGCATCAAATGGTGCACTACTTTCAATATATTGATTCCTTTTGTCAGGTTGTTCTGTAAAAGCTCGATTGACATAAGAGTATTTTTCTCCTACAAAAATTCCTACGTCAACGTGGCGTTTTTGATCTGCTGATTCTCGAAGTCTTAAGCCTAGATTATTGATCTCTGACCAAGAGATATCCGTCTCTAATTGATAGACATCACCTGTTACATCAAGTGTTTCGGAACCATTCACTTCGATTTGTTCATAATAATCCGTTGAATTAGTCAATTCATTCAATCCTTCAATAGGCTGTGAGACTAAATGATAGATAGTGTCGCCTTCATGCTTTAGTTCAATTTGACGAACAATGGAGTCCATTCCGTTAAAATCTTCTTGTAGCGTCGGGGTATTATGAGCATAATCCCAATTATTCATCCAAGCGAGAGCATAACGTTTGTTGTATTTATCGTTTTCTGTTCCATCTTCAAACGTTACGCCACCATACCAATCGAAGCCATAATCTAACCATTGCGGTTCATTGTGATCTGGGATGAATTCCATTCCATCAAAGTTTCCAGTCCAATAGGCGTAAGTGTTCGGTTTACCAATCGATTTCCCATTTGCGCTAACACCTAGTACCCATTTTAATGTCCCGTCATCTGCACGCATCACATAAAGATCTGGGCACTCCACAAGTCCGATATTTTTCGGAAAGAAACTACTCGTATGATGCCAATCCTTTAAATTGTGAGACTCATAAAAACCTATTTTTGTTCCTTCTGCCATGACCATTATCCATTTATGATTACTGTCATCCCAGATAATTTTCGGATCTCTAAAATCCTTTGTGCCTGGATTTGGCATGATAGGATCGTCACTGTAGGAGGTAAACGTTTTTCCCTTGTCAGTACTGTACCATAGAAATTGTTCCTGTTTGCCGCCATCCATAGAGGGCTGTGTCACAATCGCCACAAGGGTGTCTTTTCCAAATCCTGCTGTATTTTCCTCGTCCACAACGACTGATCCCGACCATGGATCACCATTTTCATTTGTATATTTCGGAATGGCTATTCCTTCATCAGTCCAGTGCACTAAATCCTCTGATGTTGCATGCCGCCATTCTGTTCCATTTCCATTCGGATAATCCCCATTATAGAGGTAATAGTAATGATACTTTTCATCAAAATAAATCGGCCTCTGAGGATCGTTTTTCCATTTTTCGGGCGTAGTGAAATGGTAGTTAGCTCGATACGATTGCTCTTCAGGCTCCACTGTTGGTTCCCGCGATTTAGAGTCTAAATGGGCTAATAATCCGATAATCGTAACGATAAATAATCCAAGTAGTAATAAACCCAACAGCTTAAATCCTTTCTTATTAAAAAGTATTTTGTTCAAGTAGATTCACCGCACTTTTGATTTATTTTAGTAAAGAAAAAAGAAAATGCCAACGTACTGACATTTTCCTTTTTCAACATTCCCCGCTAAAATATCGGATAACATTAGATTATTCGTTATGCGTTATTTGGCCTTGTTCAAGAATACTATCTTCTACAACCGATGTTTTCTTCCCTTTAATGTTAAGTGAGAAGCTTGGCGCAAAGGTAGATTTATGGTCTTCAAAATATCCTCTATTTGTCATATAACTTGTTATAACTACATTATCACTATCCTTTTGCGGGATTGCATAGTGAGCGTATGACCAAGTAATATCATTAGGATCAAGATCTTGGTGTAAGACAATTCCGGTTTCATTTAAAGGTTTGTAAGGTCCAGTTAAAGAATTTGACACGTAACCTAACATGTAAATATCTTGATCATCAATTCCATCAATGGTCATTTTTGATCCTCTTGCACTTGTGAATAAGTACCATTTTCCATCCTTTTTAAAGATGTTCGGACGTTCAATTTCATCTGTTATCGTATTCGATACAATCAACGGTTTCATTTCGTTTTTCAACGTATAATCATCATTGATTTCAATGATACCTAGTGCACCGTTTGCTAACGTAGCTAAATCCTTTTTAGGGCTTTTTAAAAGTTTACTTTTTTCATCTTGGAAGAATTTATTGCTATTGCCATAGTATGCACTATTGTATAGCGATTCCTCACCTTGGTAACCATATTCTGTCCCAGTATTCGCTTCAAACACAAGGTATTTACGACCTTTGTCTTCAACATAGTGAGGATCTCTTAGTGTATGATTATCCGCGAAGTTCCCTTCACCGAAAGCTTTATCAACTGTTTGATAGACTGAGCTGTCTCCACCTTCATAGATCGATTTGTAATCTTCGACGCCGTCCACTTTTAGTGTTTTAGCATCTGGTTCGGAAAGATTTACTTGAGCTGTTGTTAAGGTTTGTTTACCGTAATGCCCAGAATCTGGTGTAAACGCTTCGCGATTTGTATAGAATAAGCGAACCTCTCCATCAGATGTGAAGGTTGCAGAACCAGACCACTCTTCTGATTGATGTTTTAAATAAGGATCGTTTGGCACGTTTTTATCACCATCATCAAATACTCTACCAGCATTTTTCCAAGCATCAATCGATGTTTCGCCTACTTTTTTGTAGAACATGTAAATAAACGTGTCACTTGCATCTTTAGGTTTTCCAGCTAATCCAAAAACGATATGATATCCATTATATTCTGCCACTGTTCCATCAGCGTTTTGTAATGGCCAGGTATCCCACACATCTAAATCGATTTTGTTACCTGATTCATCATACTTTATTGCTGAAGGAATATTTTTTATTGTTGATTCGTCGAACTCGGGCACTGTATATTTTGAATCGCCATGTTGATCAATCATTTTGTGCATGTCTGAACGAGTGATTTGTGAAGTGTCATACGTTTCTCTGTGATCTAATGTGTCTTTTTGTTTCGCAAAAGTTGATCCACTACCTCCTAATAATATAGCTGTACTAAGCGTTACTACTGTTGCTTGTTTTGAAAGCTTGTTAAAATTCATACTCTTTCTTCCTCCTATAATCTATTTTAGTGAGATAAAAAGACTTGCGAGTGGTACGGTTACTTTTTGTGTGAATAATAGAAAACTAGTAACAGTCCCACCGTGTTTGATCTACAAATAAAATTATAGGTTAATCCTGATTCTATGGACATGGCATATATTGATTGGAATTTAGTCTTATATTGATCTGGTGGTTTTTGACAGGTCAATAAAAAAAATTGCCCCAACAAGGAGGCAAAAAGTGTAGTAATTATTTATTGATAAAAAGCTGAGCCAAGACTAGTCCAGTTTTTTTGAGGGATTCTCCACTTTTATTCAAGTAAAAGTGGGGGAGTGGGCTTCATTAGAATATTGCAATGACAGTGTGAGAGAACTTTCGTTTATAGATTTAGTTGCTCGATGCCCTCTCCCAAGACTTCTGAAACTCTTGCAGTAATTGATCGCGATTAAGTTGTTTTCCCACGTACAATTGCATGGCAGATCCGAACTCTTCTCGTACTCCAACAGGGAAATTAAACCAATTAGAGTGCAGCGTTTTCCCTTCATTGTAGTACCATATCGTTTCATCCGCGAGTGGTCCTAAATTGTCAGCCTTTATGTTTTCAAACGCAGGAATAAATTTGAATTGTTCTGTCATAAACGTTTTGCCTTGTTCTGAAGAAACCATCCAATTTAAAAATTTCTTCGCTTCTTTTTTCTTCTCTGGTGTTGATTGTTTGTTTACAACCCAATAATTCGGTACGCTGACTACCAAGGCATTTTTGATAGGTTCATCATTTATAGGTATTGGCAGAAACCCGATGTTCATCTTTGGTGATAATTGATCAATCATCGGCTGAATCCAATTACCTTGTTGAATCATGGCTGCATTTCCTTTGGCAAACAAATTCACTTCCATATTGTAATCCGTTGTTAGTGGATTACCGTTTCCATACTTTGTTGTTACATCCAAATAGTTGATTATGTCTTTGAACTTTTGATTGCTATCGATTGTTTCCGTCCCGTCATTAAGACCTTTTATAAAGGCAGATGGATCTTCTTGTTGTGCAAAAGCGATATTCATTAAATGGACACCCAATTTCCATTCTTCATAATATCCGGTTGCAAAAGGAGTAATGCCTGCTTTTTGCAATTTTTCTGCCACTGTTATTAATTCAGTCAGCGTTTTCGGTAACGTATCAATGCCTGCCTTAGTAAATAAATCCTTATTATAGATGAGTCCATATCCTTCCAGGTTAAGTGGCATTCCGTATACTTTTCCATCGAATTTCATCGGTAATAACGCATCTTCATATGCAGTTTCAACCCATGATTGGTCCGTAAGATCCTCTAAATATTTACTCCATAGTTTGGCACTTTCGTATCCACTGTTCGTAAAAATATCAGGGCCAGTACCAGCAGCAATCTGTGCTTTCAGATCGGCAAGGTCATCAGAAGCTCCTCCTACGGTGTGAATGTTAATTTCGACGTTTGGATTTTCCTTTTCATAAGCGATTACCATTTGTTCGAACTGCGTGGAAATTTCAACTTTCGGATTCCGTATGTTCAACGAGATTTTTTTCTCTGCAATTTCCTTTTCTTTTGGTACGGTATCTTTATTTGTTTGACATGCCGAAAGAGACAGGCACAGTATTCCGATCAAAACCATGTGTAGTAGCTCTTTTTTCATCGCTTCACCCCAGTAATTTAAAATGATAGATTTAAGGCAGAAAAGTGTATCTATTTTCTATTTCTAATTTGTTGCTTTTTCAACGTTTCGGTACTCAAAAGGTGTCATCCCAACCACTTTTTTGAATAGTTTCGAGAAGTAATTTTCATCCTGATAGCCGAGCATTAAGGATATGGAGTAAATACTTTCATCCGTTTCATTTAACCAATATTTTGCCTGGTCAATTCTGAGTTTTATGACGTATTTGGACAGGGGCATGCCCGTTTCTTGTTTGAATTTTCTTGAGATATGTTCACGACTTAAGAAGAACCGGTTTGAAAGTTTTTCCAAACTCAATTCTTCCATGTAATACATTTCTACATAGGAAACAATGTCCTGCATACGACGTGCATTATCCAAATTGTTCAAACGGTGTATAGATCTGAAGTTTTGCTCTTCCATTGCTTTTTGCAAAGACTGAAAGGATTGCGGAATCTCTTCTAATGATTTCAGTGGATCACCGCTAACAGTACGTACAGGGATATCAAATTGTTGACTGATCCATTCCTCAACCGATAACCATTGTTTTTTTACGGTAATGACCAGACAAAGACTATGATCGTTCTGAAGCGCAAATGCATTTCCCAATTCCCGATCAACAAGATCGTCAGCTAGTAACTGAATGTAAGGTTCAGAATGGTGCATTTGGTAAAAGGAAATTAGTGTAAGATCGTATTCATCAGCTTGAGGAAGATATGAAGTCATTTCGTTTGTGTCGAAAAGTTCCCCGCTGCAAGCTTTCGTAACTAACTGATTCATACGCAACCTTTTAACATCTTCATAAACGCCTGTTTCTTTGTAGTGACGATCCTCCTCTTCGTTTGCCCAGGATTTAACAGATGCCTCCAATGTTTGATTAAATGCATCAGCTTCAATCGGTTTCATTAAATAATCGAAGATATTGCATTGAATTGCTTTACGCATAAACGAATAGTCGTCAAACCCTGTGATTAAAATTACTTTGCCAGGATAAGAAATGGTATTTAACCACTCGATTAGTTCTATACCGCTCATTCCAGGCATTTTTACGTCTGTAAAGATGATTTCCGGAATATCTCTTTCTATGATTCTTTTTGCTTCTTCTCCATTTCTTGCTTCTAAGATATCGGTAATACCGTATTTCTCCCACTGTCCCAAATGCCGTATGACATCTCTTACATTGAATTCATCATCTACAATTAAAGTCTTCATACAGCATTCCTCCTTCAATGATGTGAGTAGAAATTCTCGTTCAACAATATGATTTTGGAAAGCAATTTAAATAAACCAATTTAATCATCAGTAACCTTTGGGTCTAGAGGAATGAAAATACGAACTAAAAAAACCTCTCCTTGATTCGTATCCAATTCTAAGCCAGCTCCTGGTCCATAATTTAAAACTAATCGGTCATGAATATTTTTTAGACCGATATGTTCGTGTGCATATGTTCCTTCATAAGGAGGCGTATAGATATTTTCTCTTAGTGTTTGTAGTTCAGTAAGTGTCATACTAGAACCGTCATTTTCTACAACAAGGTTTAAAAATTCTCCTCGTATATCTCCATAAATGGTTAAGTGAGCATCATAGAAACCTACTTCATAACAGTGTTTAAAGAAGTTTTCAACGAGCGGCTGAAGAATCATACTTGGAATTGTCATATCAAGAATCGTCTCATTTATTTTAATAGAATAGTTAACATTGTTTCCGAAACGCTCCATTTGAAGAGATAAGTATGTTTTTATATAATCCACTTCATCTCGAACCAAGACCCATTGATCCGCCCGAATGGAATAGCGCATCATTTTGGATAAGGACGTCACCAATTGGTAGACTTTTGGAGAATCAGATCTTAGGGCAACTGCACCTATGGATTGTAATGCGTTAAATAAGAAGTGAGGATTAACCATAGACTTTAGCGCTTTGAGTTGATTTTCCCTATTCTCTATTTCCAGTTTATATTCACGTTCAATGTGAAGGTTGATTCGGTTCATCATATCCTTCATATGTTTTTCGAGATGACCGATTTCGTCTTCTCTGTTGTCAGTAAAGGGGACATCGATAATTCCACCCTCAATTGTTCGCACTTTGCTGCTAAGAAGTTTAATTGGACGAGTAATTTTGTATGAAATAATACCAATCATTAATAACCCGAGAAATCCTACTCCTATCCCAACAAATATGTTTGTATATGTGGTCTGCCTAACATCATTAAATAATAGATGACTAGGGGTTATCTTCACTAATTTCCATTGATTAAGTGGTCCTGATAGCGTTTTGGATATAACAATATCTTCACCAGTTTCAATGCCTTCATAGATCAACTTGTGTAAATTACGTGTAATGGACTCACCGATAAGGGATGGATCACTTGCATACATGATTCGATTATTTGAATTAATAAGTAATACTGATTCTTCATTGTCCTGAACAAGGCTTTTAGATATGCGAGCATAAGCATCTAAATCGATATCAATCGAAATGATGCCAAGAAATTCGTTTGAAAGCACGTCTACAACTTTATGGTGAATCGTCATAACCACTGTTTTGTCCGACTTGGGAACAATCGCAGCATTATTATAATTTTCAATCTGATGGGGTGGCTCAATTATGAACTTTTTGTTAGAGTTATAAAGTTTTTTAAGCACTTCTTGCTTCATTAAATCCGGTCGAGATTTACGAGCACTGATCGTCGCATTATAAACAGTAAACGATTCTTTATCCTTATCAAGATAAAAGCGAACCTGACGGATTTCCTTTCGCATCAGATAAAAAGTTTCTATGCTTTTTTCCATCGCAATTTGGTCTAAATAAATCGAATCTTCAAAACCATTATTAAAAATTCGGAATAAATCAGGATTTCGGTATAAAATATAAGGAAGATTGATCAAGTCATTAAAGTATTGCTCCAGCTCTTCCGACAATTTCTCCATTTGTTCGTGACTGGTTTCGAGCTCATGCTGTTCCACACTATTTTTCGTATACCCATAAATGAAAAGAACAGATAAAAAATACGGTAGGATGATAAAAGTAAGAAGCATAAGAAATAAGCGACTTTGAATGCTTTTCACGTGAAGATGCTCCTTTCGTTCAGGGCGTCCAAATGAACATGCCTTTTTATGAAAGAGAAATAGAAGTATGGTACTTGACCTTAAAAATAGGCATTATAAAACACCCTAATGATAGGTATAGTGAATTTGACTGGAAAACACTACCAATACAGAAAAGGTGTGTCCTATATGATAGCGAATAATGACCAAAGTAAGCAACTACCAAATGAACTAACATCGACATTTAAAGAATTACAGGTGTTAAAACGTCTAAGAAATGCTGGTATTACGTAGTCCTTTGGCTATTCTTGTGCGTATCTTTTTCAATCCCTTTTTGAGTAGATGGAAATATCAATGTATAAAGTAGTAGTTATATTGACTGACTTATAAGTAGTTTTTTTACATATTTGGGCTGTTAAAGGTGAAGGATACGCCTGGGGAAAAGTTATAGTTTGTTGACTTTTTTCGGTTATCTTTACGGTTTCTTATTCCTTCGAGTTAGCGAATGATACGAATTTCAGGTTAGGATTGAGTACCTTGCATTACCGTTCATTCCTGTATGTCTTTTATTTATATCCATTTCTGTACTATACTAGGCTAAAAGAAGTAAGGCTTATCAATTTAGGGGGAGATCGTTTGCTTATTTCTGAGCGCCATCGGTTGATTTTAGATTTTGTAAAGGAAAAAGAGAATGTTAAGGTTCAAGAATTAGTAGAGTTAACAAAGAGCTCAGAATCGACATTGCGACGCGACTTGGATCAGCTAGAAAAACAGAACTATATAAAACGTGTACATGGCGGAGCTTCATTATTACAAAGAAAACGTGAAGAACCAAGCATGATTGAAAAGTCAACGCAGAATCTTAAAGAAAAAACGATGCTGGCAAAATATGCTGCACAATTAGTTGAAGATGGAGACTGTGTATACCTTGATGCCGGAACAACAACCTATCAAATGATTCAATTTTTAGACCAGAAGAATGTTGTTGTCGTTACGAACGGGATTGACCATTTGGCTGCACTTCAGGAAAGAGATTTAAATACCTATATAATTGGAGGATATGTAAAAAAAGTAACAAGAGCGATGATTGGTATCAATGCATACGAAAGCATACAAAATTATCGATTTGATAAATGCTTTATAGGCACGAATGCAATCCACCATGAATTAGGTTTTACTACTCCAGATCCAGAAGAAGCTCAAATGAAGGCAAAGGCTATCTATCTTTCTCGTGAACCGTTTGTACTTGCTGATCATCGGAAATTTGGTGAAGTTTCATTTTCTAAATTTGCTGATCTAAATCAAGCTAAAATCATTACGAATGAAGAAAATTCAATTATATTGGAGAAATATAAGGAGAATACGGAAATTTACAGTGTCGTTTTTTAATAAACTATCATTTAGTTACATAAGTATTTCTGTGAATTTTGATTTTATTTTGCGCAGTTTTTAAGCGTTGGTTCGTTATAATAGCCAAACACTTTACGACAGACTAATAAAGCTCTAAAGAATGAAGTAGCTCAATCTAATGCAGCTACTTCATTTTTCTAACGTAAACTGGTCAGTTTTTATTATAATGAACAATTTCAATTGATTTGTTCAATAATCAACAAATAACGTTGATTTAACCATTGTAAGTATCTTGTTTCTTTTTATAATTATAGACAGTTGTTGGCTTATCAATAAATGTTGTTATGCGGATTCAACTGGAGATGGAAAAATCATTTCATGTTCATCTCAAGGATTCAGAATTAACAAGAAAGGATTGTGTTGTCTCTTATGTGTAATAATCATAAAAATATGACTACGACCCATGTTCTAAGTACCCCAAGTGCAAAAGCACCCTTTGAAAAGACCACTATTGAGCGGAGAGAATTACGGCCATATGATGTCTTAATCGATATTAAGTTTAGCGGTATTTGCCACTCCGATATTCACAGTGCATTCGATGAATGGGGCGGCGGAATTTTCCCCATGGTTCCTGGCCACGAAATTGCCGGAATTGTGGCAGCAGTAGGATCAGAAGTGATAAAATTTGCTGTTGGTGATCGTGTTGGCGTTGGCTGCTTTGTTGAATCCTGCGGAGAATGTGAGTACTGCCTTAGTGGCGAGGAGCAGTATTGTACGAAAGGTGTTATCAACACATATAATTCATTAGATTACGATGGTAACCCAACATACGGTGGATACAGCCAGAAAATCGTTGTAACGGAAGGATTCGTTGTCCGTATTCCAGACAGTCTGGAAATGGATGTGGCAAGCCCGCTGTTGTGTGCAGGCATCACTACATACTCCCCTTTGAAACACTGGAACGCTGGTCCAGGCAAGAAAATTGCTGTTGTGGGGATGGGGGGCCTTGGCCACGTAGCGATCCAATTTGCACATGCCGTGGGTGCTGAAGTAACTGTCCTGAGCCGGTCTATGGATAAGAAAAGTGAAGCCCTGAGTTTTGGCGCAGATCATTACTTTGCAACCAGTGATCCCGATACATTCACTGCGTTGGCTGGCCGTTTTGACCTCATCTTAAACACAGTGTCAGCCAATCTTGACGTTAATGCATATTTATCTATGCTTCGCGTAGACGGAACACTTGTTAATGTGGGTGCACCAGCTGAGCCAGATCAGTATCATGTGTTTTCATTAATCATGGGCCGCCGCAGCATTGCCGGGTCACTTGTTGGTGGAATCCGAGAAACACAGGAGATGCTCGATTTCGCAGCTCAACACGGCATTGCCCCTATGATTGAAGTAATCCGTGCTGATCAAGTAGACGAAGCATATGAGCGTGTCCTCCGAAGTGATGTACGTTATCGATTCGTTATTGACATATCTACCTTATAAGCAGTAATGATACTTTCTATCATCTTGAATCGGCTTTGATGAAAGAGGGGTTAACCAATTCGATAGGTTGGCCTCTCTTTTGTTTACTGAAATCGTGTCTTGGGAGTTTTCTGATTATATAAATTAAAATCTGGGGATGACGGGATAACATTTTAATGAAAATATAGGCTAAGCCACTTATTGGAACAAGAGTTTACAGTTTTCTATTTAAAGCATCTTCCCAATGGAATAACCCTCTATCTTCTTTGCTAGATTTTTGAATAAAGATCGATATTTTATAGAAAAGTCGGATCGTTTATAAAGTTTGATCAAAAGTCCTGATGTGATAATGCAGGATTTTTTTCCATGTTCAGCAATCGGGCCAGATTGTTGTGCGAAACGTTTCTAACTCAAATTGAGAATAGACACATTATTCAGGTAAAGGTTAGACAATCCCTCTCGGAATTGAAGGGTTATATTGAAGAGTCAAATGATAGAGTAACGTCTTGAAGGGCTCTCTCTTAGTCGAATAGCACTTGATTTAGCAAGTATGAAAGTGTTATAAGCTCGGCAAAAAGGCGTGAGAATTTACCGTAACAGTTTTTCTGGCTGACGAAATCCTACCCGAAGGAGTGGTGTAAATCATGGTGCTTGAGCTGAATGAACATGGTGAGAATGCAATAACCCTACAAGAATAAAGGGTAAGCTGACGAATTTCCGAAGGTAAGGATCTATACTGGCAATACGCAGAAATGTGTATATCACCGAATGTGAGGTTGGCTGTGGGTGAGTAAAAATCGCAATTATGAAAATCCAATGTAATGTTATAGGCATTTCTTAGCTAATAGGTCTACAGAACTTCAAACCCTTACCTATCTGTATGAGTAACTCTTATACTGCGTAGTAGACATATACTGTGCAACAAATAAAGTCAGATTCTATAGTTACCTTATTAGTTTCAAATCTTTTTTAGGTGCTATATTGGCGCTCTTATTTGTCCACATGCCGAAGCAAGGAGAATTGATGGTTAAATGAAGTAATTTAAGTATTAGTAAAATATTAGAGATTATCCTAATCCTATTTAATAAGATATGGAGGCAAGTGCATATCATGTATGAATCCAAATGTTATATACCAACATTTGGATTTATTTTTACCCTTGTAATTATTATTTAAATTCAATATAATAAGTTCAAATAACAAAATAAACAAACCGGACATGTGACTGGTAATGCAGGCAGGATCCATAAAGACGATATTCTATCTAATGATATGATATTGTTTTTAGGGGTCCTGTCTTTTTTGTTAGCTTATTGTTTTGGCCAAAATGTAAGCGCATTTAATTTATCCTGAGGAGGATTTAATATGGATTACAAAAAAATAGCAACTGACATTTTAAAATATGTTGGTGGTGAGGACAATGTGGTTCATCTAGGACACTGTGCAACAAGATTACGTTTTACACTTGCAGATGATAGTAAGGTAAATATAGATGAACTTAAAAAAATTCAAGGAGTTTTAGAGGTAGTTAATAAAGCACAATTTCAAGTAATTATAGGGAATAATGTGATTGAAGTGTATGAAGAATTGCTTAAACTTGGTAAGTTTGGACAGCAAAATAATAACGTAAACCAAGCAAAAGCTAAGCAAAAAATTGGGGCAACAATTTTAGACTTTTTAGTTAGTGTATTCCAGCCTTTAATTCCTGCAATGGCAGGTGCTGGTATTTTAAAATCAATGCTATTGCTATTATCGGTTCTTAACCTGATAGATGAGACTGGACAGACGTATATTATCCTAACGTCCATTAGTGGTGCAGTATTTTATTTTTTACCAATATTAGTAGCTATTACTACGGCAAATAAATTGAAGGTAAATAATTTAGTTGCCGCATCAGCAATGAGTATTCTTTTATTCCCTGACATGACCAAGCTTTTAGCTGAGGGTGCAAGTCTATTTACAATTCCATTAACAAATGTTAACTATTCAGCACAGATTTTTCCGTCTATACTAGGTGTTATTTTCTACGCTTATATGGAAAGATTTTTTACCAAGATTTCACCAAAGCCTATTCGAGTTTTCTTTATACCAATGATGTCAATGCTTATAACTGTTCCAATGACACTTTTAGTTTTAGGACCAATTGGATTTCAGGCTGGGACATTATTAACGACTATTATTTTGTTTGTATTTGATAAAGCTGGATGGATTGCAGTAGGTCTTCTTGCAGCAATACTGCCATTTATGATTGCTACTGGTATGCACAAGGCATTAACTCCATATGCGATTAATACAATTTCTTCCACTGGAAGGGAATTTCTTCTATTACCAGCGTTATTAGCGCATAATATGGCTGAAAGTGGTGCGAATTTTGCAGTTGCTTTACGTGCAAAGGAAACAGAACTTAAATCTATTGCATTATCTGCTGGTATTTCTGCATTATTTGGTATCTCAGAACCTGCACTTTATGGAGTTACATTACAAAGGAAACGTGTACTTATAAGTGTTGTAATATCATGTTTAATTGGCGGTTTAAGTCTTGGCCTATTTGCTGTAGGAGGATCTACACCTGTAAGCCCAAGTGTTGCAAGTATATCAATGTTTATAGATCCAACTAACGGAAAAAATATTATTTTCGCTCTTTTAGGTTTAGTTATTTCTTTTGTATCAGCTTTTATCATTACACTTATTTTGTGGAAAGAAGATAAAGAAAATATTGAACAAACAGTTGTTGGTCAAACTGCTAATAGCGGCGTAATGGTTAATGAGAGTGTTCAAATCAAACAACCAGTTCTAGGTGAAGTAATTCCTTTATCTGAAGTAAATGATAATGTGTTTTCAACAAAAGTGATGGGTGACGGAATTGCAGTTATTCCTTCAATAGGAGAACTTTACGCACCAGCTGATGGGGAAATTAAAATGGTGTTTAATACAAACCATGCATTAGGATTAGAAACAGCCAATGGAGCGGAATTATTATTCCATATCGGTATAGATACAGTGAACCTTGGGGGGAAATACTTCGAATCTTTTGTGAAGGTTGGGGACAAAGTAAAGTCTGGGGATTTACTGGTGAAATTTGATTTGCAAAAAATTGTTGATGAAGGATATGATCCGGTCACAATTGCAGTAGTCACGAATAAAGATAAATTTTCAGTAAAAGTGACGGATTTAACTGCTGATAATGATTCATTGATGACTGTAGCTGCGTTAGGAAACTAAATTGGAGGAGATTAGGTATGACGAAAGGATTTCCAGAGGACTTTTTGTGGGGCGGTGCAACCGCCGCTAATCAAGCTGAAGGTGCCTATTTAAGTGATGGAAAAGGATTAAGCACAGCAGATGTCATGACAGCAGGTGTGCATGGTGTTCCTAGAGAAATTACAGATGGTGTTGTGGAAGGAAACTACTATCCTAGCCACAATGCAGTTGACCACTATCATCGATTTAAGGAAGATATTGCATTATTTGCTGAAATGGGATTTAAAAGTTACCGTATGTCCATTGCTTGGTCAAGAATATTTCCAAATGGTGATGAAAAGGTACCTAACGAGGCAGGCTTAAAGCATTATGATGAAGTGTTTGATACGTGTCTACAATACGGTATTGAACCAATCGTAACACTTTCACATTTTGAGACACCACTTGGTCTACTAAAATATGGTTCATGGGAAAATCGTGAAGTAATTGATTTTTATTTACGCTATTGTGAAACTGTATTTAACAAATATAAAGGAAAAGTGAAATATTGGCTTACATTTAACGAAATCAATGTCATGTCTACAAAGCCATGGATGGCCGCTGGAATTGATTCAAATGATGAGCAGACAAGAATGACTGCCGCTTTTCATCAGTTTTTAGCTAGTGCTAAGGCTGTGCAGATGGCTCATGAAATTGATTCTAATAATAAAGTAGGAATGATGTATGCCGGACATTTTGCTTATTCCGATAGCTGTGACCCGGAAGATGTACAGAAAACGGCTGATTTTATGCATAAAATGCTGTTTTATTGTGATGTTCAATGCCGCGGATATTATCCAGCGTATAAATTAAAAGAGTTTGAACGTGAAGGAATCGTACTACCTATTCAAGATGGTGATCTAGAAGAACTGAAGAAGGGGAAAGTAGATTTCCTCTCATATAGTTATTATTTAACACATGTAGTTGGTAAAGAAACAAATTTAGAATTTAAAGGACTTAACGGTGTGAAAACAGGTTACAAAAATCCTTACCTTCCGACGAGTGATTGGGGATGGACAATTGATCCGATGGGTCTCCGTTATTCATTAAATCTATTATATGATCGCTATCAAATACCACTAATGATTGTAGAAAACGGTCTTGGAGCAGTTGATGAAGTTGAAGAAGATGGAAGTATTCATGATTCGTATCGTATTGACTATTTAAGAGATCATCTTAACGAGATGAAAAAAGCAATTGAGATCGATGGTGTTCCTGTTTTGGGGTATACCATGTGGGGTCCAATGGATATCATTGCCGCTAGTACAGGTGAAATGAAAAAACGATACGGCTTCATTTATGTAGATGTAGATGATAATGGAAAGGGTACATTTAATCGTATAAAGAAAGATTCGTTTTATTGGTATAAAAAGGTCATTGAAACAAATGGTGAAGATTTAGATTAAATAAAACTATTAAATTTAATTAATTTGCTCGATATACTATTATCTATGTAGCTATTAGTCCGGTATGAGGATTTATAAGGAATAATAGTAGCTACATTTTTTTTTTCTATGAAAGAGATTAACTGTAATTCTAAAAATTAATAAACTGGCTTGTTAAATTAAAGTAAAACTATCTTCTTTGCAAAAGGAATCCCAAAACTTGAGTGCACGCTGCTACATTTACACCGAATTACCCATAATGTTATTAGCTAACAAAATGCCTTCATAAATGCATATGAGTGTGTCTATTAGGACTAAGTAAAAGAGGAAATTTAGATTACCAAAAAACAGGTCTATGAATGTTTTTGAACTATTGGTAAGTTTGGACAAATTTTCTAAAACTTTGTTAGAGGAAAGGAGCATATATTGTGATTAAAATAAAAAAAGTCCTAAATTCGAGCGTGGTATTGGCAGAAGATGAACAAAAAGAAGAGTTCATTCTATTAGGTAAAGGTATTGGTTTTGGGCAAAAAGTAGGTAATATCATAAAAGAAAATCAAGCTGATCAAATGTTTATACCCGTTGAAAATATTAAAGTTAAAGAATTTATTGGTCTATTGGATAGTATACCACTTGAATATGTTGAACTGACCCAGCAAATTGTAAATTATACTGAAAATAAACTAAATACGAAACTAAATACAAGTATCTATTTTATGTTAATGGATCATTTAAATTTTGCTGTAGAAAGATATAAAAAAAATATTAACATCACAAACAGAGTATATTGGGAAATTAAAAATTATTATTCAGAAGAATTTGAGGTTGGAGTATACGCGCTAAAACTAATGAACGAAAAGTTTCAAATTGATTTACCAATTGAAGAAGCAGCAAACATTGCATTCCACATTATTAACGCTCAGGGAGAACAGAAAGAGTCTGGAGAGGGCATGAGGTATGCTAAGATGATCGGAAGTATCGTGAATTTAACAAGATATTCTTTCAATATCAACATGGATACAGAA
The DNA here is from genome assembly GCF_042433335.1 of Metabacillus herbersteinensis. Taxonomy (NCBI): domain Bacteria; kingdom Bacillati; phylum Bacillota; class Bacilli; order Caryophanales; family Bacillaceae; genus Metabacillus; species Metabacillus herbersteinensis. Next base: position 39,215 of record NZ_JBHLVO010000018.1, on the reverse strand, counting down.
AATATTCACTATACTCGATTTATCACTCATGTTAAATTTTTTGTAGAACGATTTTATTCTGATAAAATGTTAGATGATAAGGATAATATATTATTCGAACAATTAGCTAGCTTGTATCCTCAAGCTATGGATGGTGCATTTAAAATTAAAGAATATATAAAACAAGTTAATGGAAAAGATATTCCAAATGAGGAATTAGCCTATCTCGCAGTACATATACACAGGTTAATTACTTATAATGAGCTTGGGTAGTGGAAATATTTAGAGAAAACAAGCAGGTAGCACAAAGATTTTGCTTATGAGTGAAACTAGTATATTCCAATACCAAGTAAACACTAAAAAGAGGACATATAATTGTTCTCTTTTTTACTTATGAAATGTTATTTTAAAAAGTTAAACATTATGTGCATTTTCGCTTAAAAGTGAATGAATTATCTTCAACAGGGGTAGGGTGCTATTCTGAAAAAGTTGATAAATTAACATTTATTGCTGAACAGTACAACGATACTACTCAATAGAAAATGATCTTCCACAATCGGGCACGATTGCGGTAGACAATAAGCCTAATTCCTCGGTAAAAAAGGAGGATTAGGCTTTTTTATTTCAGAATCCTTGATTTTTTTCTGTTGGTAAACACGTTGACAGCAAGTGATAAATTTCGTGGAAACTGCTGGTGAAAAACATGGCAGAGATGGTTCATTTTTGTGGCTGTCACACCGGGTTGTACAAGAAAAGGATTTAGTAAACAATTTTTTTGTATTTAACAATTATCGATTCTCTAAAGTACGCTGATTCATCACCTTTACTAAAATATCGAATATCCGTTTAGCATGCTCAAAAAGGATTTGTCCTGCAAATTCTTTCTTGGATGGCAGAAGAAGAGAGAGAGAATCCGAAAACGACAACGTGAAGGAATTGATGTGGCTCTGCAAAATGGAGTTGCTTTTGGCCGACCTAAAGCTACTGTGACAGAAGAGTTTAAGAATGCTTATAACCGGTGGAAATCAATGAAGTTATTAGACAACGGTATAATAACAGGATGTAGTATCGAAGTGAATCATGTGAAGTTAGGACTTGCTATACATGCATTTCTTAATATTTATATCAACAATATAGATCATCAACCCTATTTAGCTTTTATAAAAACAAAAGATGATTATGTAATAAACAATTACAAAATTAGTGGAGACAGTTGCTATTTGCTTGAATGTAAATTCCCCTCTAATGAAGTATTAGATCAATTCTTAAAAGACTTAAATAAATTTGCAAACTATAAAGTGTCGATTGTTATTAGTGTATAGTTTACTTAATAAAACGGAGATGTTTGGTCATATCTTCTATAATAAAGCCCTAGCTTGGACGTGAAACTTACCAGCTAGGGCTTTTGTATATAATTTTTTTATCTGTTTGGTCTATTTGAACGTTAATTCCTTTGAAAATAAAGTTAAAGCGCTAAAATACATTATTTTATCTATGTATTTAAACCCTGCCGATATTATACACTTAGCTCTGTCAAATAATACAAATAAAAATAGAAAGCGAGTTGTAAATATGAAAATTACAAATTCGAAATCAACAATCGTAGTAGGAGGGGAATTATGAATCAACGAACTTTTTTTGAATTTTGTGTTGAGAGGAACCCGGATAGGGTAGCTGTAATTGATAGGAATAAACAGTTAACGTATGTTGAATTAAATGAGAAAGTAAACCGAGTTGCTTCAGCACTACAAAAGTTAGGGTTAAGAAAACAGGAGAGAGTAATGGTCCTACTAAAAAATAGGATTGAAACAGTTGTTTTATATTGGGCTGTACAAAAGTTAGGGGCCATTTTTACGCCGGTTAATTTCCGGCTATCTTTAGAGAACATAAAATATTGTATCCATGATGTTGAACCTAAAATTGTAATATTTGAAGAGTCTAGTGAGCATTTGATTACGAAAGAAACGTTTATAGAAAGACCGATTTTTATTGGAATTTCCAATAAAAGTGAATTGTCTGATGTAGGTTACAATGAATTAGTGAATTATGGATCAATATCTTATCGCGAAGAAAGCATTACAGATCAGGACATATCGATTCTTTACTATACATCTGGTACTACGGGTGTACCAAAAGGAGTACCAAGATCGCATAATAATGAGTACTCAGCAACAACTGCTCATGTAATACAATTTGGTACCCAACCTTTTGATAAGACTCTCGGAGCAGCTCCTTTATATCACGTTATTGGATTACGTTCATTACAAGCAATGACTGCATTAAACGGCGTATTTGTAGTCTTAGCAGATTTCGATAGCTTTGAATCATTACAGATGATTGACCAAGAAAAGATTAGTTGTCTATTTTTAACACCAACGATGTATCACGATTTAGTCTTTCATCCTACAGCAAAAGAAGTTGATTTTCCCCATTTACATACAATTGTTTATTCTGGATCACCGATGTCAAAAGAGTTAATAAAAAAATGTGATGAAGTGTTAAGGCCGAAATGGTTTATAAATCTGTATGGAAGTACAGAGATCTACACATTCGCATATTGCCGTGATGTAAGAGAAAAACCAGGAAGTGCTGGGAAGCCCGGTTTTCACCAGAATATAAGACTTATTCCCGTTGCTTCCGATAAAGAAGCACCAGTGAAAGGCGTTGTTTCTCAAGGAGAAGTTGGTGAAATTGTTGTTAACATGGAATCTCCAGAAGCATTTAAGGGATACTGGAACCGTCCCGATCTAACAAGAGATCATATATTTGATGGATGGTACTTTACAGGTGATCTAGGTGTCGTTGATCAGGACGGAGATTTAACAATCGTCGGACGAGCAGATGATATGATTATATCTGGTGGAGAGAATATCTATCCAGAATTAATTGAAAAGGTTCTTATGGAACACCCGCAAGTTAATGAAGTAGCAATTATTGGAGAGTTAGATGAGAGAATGGGGCAAATTGTAGTTGCTTATATCGTATCTAAAGATCAAACTCTAACTTTTCATGAGTTAGATCGGTATTGTAAATATAATCATGAAATCCCGAGTTATAAACGACCAAGAAAGTATGAATTCGTAGAAACTATTCCAAGAAGTTCAGGAGGGAAAATTTTACGGAATACCCTTCGGAAAGGTCATTTAATAAATGATAAATAAAATCGAGAAGAGGTGAAAGTGATAATGGGTGAGATTTTATTTGTAGATGATGATATTGAAACTAAACAATTAATTAGGTCAGTAGTGTCGGAAAACCAATTTGACTATTTATCAATCTATGAAGTAGAAACTGCTGAAAAAGCGATTAATTATTTAAAACAAAAGCAGCCCCAAATTATGTTACTTGATCTCTCACTTCCGGATGAGGACGGGTTTGTGCTAGGGAAAAGATCTCTTGAAATTTATCCGCATTTACCGGTTGCGGTTCTTACACATCTTAAAATGTTTGACACTGTTCAAAACTGTATTAATGCGGGTTTTTCAGGATATCTTTTAAAGCCAACTTTTAAAAGTGAAGTACTAACGCTGTTCGAACGTTTAATAACAAAAGGCTTTGTTCTAAAAGGTGAAGAAATCTTAGAACGTACAACCTCAGCTGGAAAATCCTTTGAAGCCGATCCAACTAACCCTATGGAAACGGCAATTAAATATATACAACTAAATTCTCATGAACCACTAACCTTAAAAGAGCTTTCTAATCTCGTCTATCTAAGTCCTTCGCATTTCAGTCGTATGTTCAAAGAAGAAATGGGTTTAAATTTTGTAGAGTATTTGATAAAGTTTCGGATTGAAAAAGCAAAAAGGTTATTAAAAATGACGTTGTTGCCAATGGAAGTGGTATCTAGTAATTGTGGATTTTCTAGTGCGGCTCATTTTTCAACAACTTTCAAAAAAATAGAGGGAGTAACTCCTAGTGTCTATAGAAATTTGTTTTCAAAATTAAACGAAAAAAATGAATAAAGCAAAAAAATATAAGTGAACGTCAAAAGAATCTAAAACTAGACTTTCTTAAAGTTTCGTACTATGTAAATAAGCATAACAGTTGAAAGTGATTCTTCTACTACTAGGAGGTGCAAAATTTTTCATTAAAATTGAAAGCGCTTTAAAAATTTATTGGAGATGAGGGAGTAGGATGCCAATTTACAAGCGTAAAGAGGGTCAAGAACAACCATATTGGCCAGCAGGACCATTTAAGGTGAGGTTGCCATTTATTCACTACCGCTGGGAGTCAGCGGAATTTGTTCAAGCTTTAATTATGTTTGTAGTTCCTCTTGGGATGATTCCGCTATTAATCGAGTACTTAGGCTTACCATATCAAGTTGCATTGGCCTATGTATTTATTGGTGGAATTGGATTTATGCTTCCTAGTTTGCTAGGAGTAGCGATGGTACCAGGATGGATTACACCAGCAATCCCTGTTGTTCTCTTATTTTTAGGTGATTTTCAACCTGGCCCTGAAGCAATTCAAGCATTGTTTGCATTACAATTTCTTGTTTTTCTCATCTTCTTTATTTTAGGAATAACTAAATTAGGTGATAAATTAGTTGAAATTGTCCCTAATTCTCTGAAGGCAGGTATTTTAGTTGGTGCGGGGCTTGCTGCATTAATGGGAGAAATTCAACATGGTGGTCGTTTAATGAATACTCCTAGCTCTTTAATAATTGGTAGTTTAGTTGCCTTTTATATCTTATTCTCCTTATCATTTAAACACCTAGTAGAGAAACACAAAATCGCAAAAATTATTGCGAATTATGGTCTTGTTCCAGCCATGGTTACTGCGATGATCATTGGTTGGATCGTTAGTGAATATCCGTTAGCAAATATTGAATGGGGAATCACTCAACCAGCTTTTATAGAAATGTGGAGCTATCTACCGTTTACTGTTGGTTTTCCTCCACTTCAAGTGTTTTTATTAGCGGTACCCACAGCAATAATCGCTTATATTATTGCATTTGGTGACATCATTGTCGGTAAGACACTTTTACAGCGAGCGGATAAAGTGCGAAAGGATGAAGCAATTGATACAAATGTAAATAGAGTACACATTGTTACGGCAATAAGAAACCTAATCCATGCTTTTTTTGCTCCATACCCAGGGTTAGCGGGACCACTTTGGACACCAGTTCATGCAACAATGGTTGAACGTTATAAATATGGTCGTAAAGCAATGGACTCAATTCATAGTGGAATGGGGACGTTCTGGATTGCTGGATTTCTCGGACTATTTATTTTGCCGCTTGTTAGCTTATTCCAACCAATTCTCCCAATTGCATTATCATTAACGTTAATTATAACAGCCTATGTTTGTATTAGTGTTGGTGTTGAACAGGTTCATACTACAACAGAGCGCGGAGTTGCTGGAATAATGGCTGTTGTCTTAGCGGTACATGGTGCAACATTTGGCCTTATTGCGGGAGTGGTCTTATATTTCCTAATAGAAAAAACTAGCTTTTTTAACAAGTCTACTAAGGGTCAAGAACCAGAAGAAGAAAAGGCTAGCTAATTCTAGTAATATCTAAAGACTTATCAGGGGGTTGCAATGAATATCGAAAAAGTCGTCGTAATAGGTGCTGGACAAATGGGCACCGGTATTGCACAAGTGATGGCACAATCGGGACTACATGTCATTCTTAATGATCTAAGTGATGAACATGTACAAAAGGGGTTGGGTGTAATTTACAACCAATTACAACGTGATGTTAAGAAAGGCAGAAAAACAGAAGAAGAAAAGCAAGAAATTCTAGAGAGGATTCAGCTTTCTTCTAATCTATCAGAGGCTACTGATGTTCAGTTTGTAATTGAAGCTGCAACAGAAAAATTAGAGGTAAAAAAGCAAATCTTTAAATATTTAGATGAGATTGTGCCAAATGGGGCCATTTTGGCCTCAAACACCTCTTCGATTTCGATAACTGAGATTGCGGCTGTAACGAAACGACCAGAACTCGTGATTGGAATGCATTTTTTTAATCCGGTCCCTGTAATGAAACTAGTTGAAATCATCCGCGGATTAGCAACATCTGACAAAACCTATGAAATGATCAAATCTTTAACTAGAACCATCGAAAAGGAACCAGTTGGTGTAAAAGACTTTCCAGGATTTGCAGCTAACCGTATATTAGTGCCAATGATTAATGAAGCCATCTTTTGTATATACGAAGGGGTGTCAACATCTGAGGAAATTGACAATGTAATGAAGCTCGGGATGAATCATCCCATGGGGCCGCTTCAATTAGCTGATTTTATTGGTCTTGATACAGTGTTATCGATCATGGAAGTCCTGCATGATGGGTATGGCGATCCAAAATATCGTCCATGTCCTCTTCTGCAGCAGTACGTAAAAGCTGGATGGCTCGGCAAAAAGACTGGAAGAGGATTCTATATATATGAGGGAGGTAAGTAACATGGAATTTAAACATTTGCTATTTTCAGTAGAGGAACAGATTGCTACAGTAACGATCAATCGTCCTAAAGCGTTAAATGCACTCAATATGGAATTACTATTAGAGTTAACTCAATTATTTGATCACATTAAGAATAATGCTTCTATTCAAGCAGTTGTGCTCACAGGATCTGGAGAGAAAGCATTTGTAGCAGGAGCAGACATTAGTGAAATGCAATCAAAAACAGCACCTGAGGCAAAGGGATTTTCAACAATAGGAAATGAATTGATGTCTAAAATAGAAAATTTGCCCCAACCAGTTATTGCTGCAGTTAATGGATATGCGTTAGGGGGAGGAAGTGAATTAGCTCTGGCCTGTGACTTAAGAATTGCGAGTATAGATGCTAAATTGGGCCAGCCTGAGGTAACTCTTGGAATTGTAGCAGGATTTGGCGGCTCACAAAGACTGCCTAGACTTGTGGGTCCAAGTATCGCGAAAGAACTTTTAATGACTGGTGAGATGATCACTGCAGAACGTGCTTATCAAATTGGTTTAGTTAATCATGTTGTGGAAAGTGATGCCTTACTAGATAAGGCAAAGTCCATTGCAAGAAAGATGATTTCAAATTCGATTATTGGAATTCAAGCGAGTAAAAAACTTGTAAATGAAGGTTTCGAAATGGATATACAGCGTGCTCTATCTTTAGAGGCTGAAACATTCGGAATGATGTTTGCAACGGAAGACCAAAAAGAAGGAATGGCAGCCTTTTTAGATAAACGTAAGGCCCAATTTAAGGCTAAATAAGTAGGATGGAGGTGAACCATAATGAGTGATATTTTTATTTTAGAGGGGGCAAGAACACCCTTTGGGACGTTCGGTGGTGAACTGAAAGATATTCCCCCTACAGAGTTAGGGATACTTTCAAGTAAGGAAGCCCTGAAGCGAAGTGGGATAAAAGCAGAAGAGATCGAATTCTCAGTAACAGGTAATGTTATTGATTCAGCTAAAAACTCACCATATATAGCACGTCATATAGCCTTAAGGTCAGGAGTTCCTATTACTAGTCCGGCTTTAGCAATCAATCGCTTATGCGGATCAGGCCTTCAAGCAGTTGTGTCTGTGGCTCAGTCGATTAAGTTAAATGAGGGACAGATTGGGCTTGCTTGTGGGACGGAAAATATGAGCTTATCGCCGTTTTCCCTAAGAGGCAGTCGGTTTGGAACAAAGTTAAGTTCTCCTGTTATAGACGATATGCTCTGGGCTACACTGACAGATGAATATTGTGGTTTCGGCATGGGTGTAACGGCTGAAAACCTAGCAAAGAAGTATGAGATTTCTAGAACAAATCAAGATGAATTTGCTGCTGAAAGTCATAAAAGGGCATCAAAAGCAAGAAAAGAAGGAATTTTTTCCGAGGAGATTGTACCTGTTGAAATTAAAACGAGAAAAGGTTCAAAGGTAATTAAAGTTGATGAGCACATTCGCGACACTACAACCTTAGAGAGTTTATCAAGTCTTACGCCTGCTTTTAAAAAAGACGGAACCGTAACAGCAGGTAATGCAAGTGGAATAAATGACGGGGCAGCTGCACTTGTATTATCGAGTGAGAGGTATATAAACGAAAATAATTCAAAACCCATAGCACGTATCGTATCGTGGGGAATTGCTGGAGTTGAACCAGAAATCATGGGAATAGGACCAGTTCCAGCGATTCAGCAAGCCTTAAAACGAGCAAATATGTCGATACACGAAATTGATTTATTCGAGATAAATGAGGCCTTCGCAGCTCAATACTTGGCTGTGGAAAAAGAACTTGATTTAAATAGAGAAGTTACAAACGTTAATGGAGGAGCAATCGCTCTAGGCCATCCTGTTGGAGCAAGTGGAGCGCGTATTCTTTATTCATTAATCATAGAATTAAGGCGACGAAATAAGAAGTACGGAGTAGCTGCGTTGTGTATTGGCGGTGGGCAAGGAATCGCAGCGATTGTAGAAGCTTTATAAACAACTTAACTAAAGATAGTTTAGGAGGAGGAAATTTCTATGCGTTTTCAAGTTGAATACAAAGAAAAACTAAGAACTCCAGAAGAGGCCGTTCAGTTCATCGAACCAAATACTGATATCATTCTGCCTATAATGGCGGGTGAACCACCAGCTTTACTGGAATCACTTCCTCAGCACACAAAACTAAGAGGAAACCGTCTTTATCGAATGTTACCTGCCTATCCAATCCTAAATGTGGATGAAGATCGTATCAAACAAGTGTCATTGTTCTTAAGTGGTCAGGATCGGTCTGGATTTCATGAGGGAAAAGTTGACTTGTTACCCAATCACTTTTCTGACATCCCAGCATTATTAAAACAAGTTACCACTGACCGTGTCATTATGGCTGTTGTTTCACCAATGGATGAAGAGGGTTATTTTTCTCTAGGAGTAAGCCCATCGTATACGGCACCTCTTATAGAAGATGCGAAACAAATCATTGTTGAAGTGAATGAAATGATGCCAAGAACATATGGTGAACAAAATAAAATCCATATTAGTCAAGTGACAGCCTTAGTAGAAAATAATAAAGAACTTCCATCTGTCCCTAATCCAATTTTATCAGGTAAAGATGAGAAAATTGGGCGAATAATAGCTGGAATCATCAATAATGGTGATACACTTCAAATAGGCTTTGGTGCAATGCCTAATGCAGTAATGGAATTTCTAACTGATCATCGAGATTTAGGGATTTATACTGAAATGCTTCCTGACAAAATCATAGATTTGTATGAAGCGGGTGCTATTTCTAATAAAAATAAACCTCTATTTAAAGAGAAAACAACAATGACTTTTGCTTTTGGGACAAAAAGACTCTATGAGTTTATGCATGAGAATGAAGATCTTTACTTCCTACCATGTGATCAGTCAAATGATTTGCGTGCAATATCGAAGTTTGATAACCTTGTTTCTATTAATTCAACTGTGGAAATAGATTTCTTAGGGCAATGTAACTCTGAAACTGTAAAAGGAAGTTACTATTCATCAACAGGAGGACAGGGTGACTTCGCAAAAGGGGCTCGCCTGACAAAGAACGGTAAAGGGATCATCTGTCTGTATTCAACTGCAAAAAATGATACCATTTCAAAAATTGTTCCGACTCTCTCAGTTGGTGCTGTGACCACAACGTCAAAAAACGATGTTGATATGGTAGTAACGGAATATGGGGTAGCTCAATTAAAAGGAAAGACGATACGTGAAAGAACAGAAGCACTCATAAATATTGCTCATCCGAAATTCCGTGAAGAACTAGAGTTTGAAGCGCGCAAGTTAGGTTATCTACCTGTAAAAAATTTTTCATTTAGATCCTAAAGTATGTTTATAATGGGTTTTGATATTGCTAAGCCAGGTATATCTTTTAAATAGGTATTCTTATCAATGTTTCTATATACTCAATAAAACTAATGTTCCGTTCATTAAAAGAAAACTGAGCCACTTAGTCCCGTGTTTCACTCTTTCGTTAACTGGCTCTACTTTCAACCAATGAAGAATTTGATCAATTTCTTCCCAAATGCTGATTTATCCAGTAACAAACCATTCTTATGAGACGCCTTCATATACAGAAAATGCAAATGGTTATTTGTTAACGAAGGATTCAATGGCTTGGTTCTGGAATCATTATTTACGAAATGAAGAAGATGGCAAAAATCCGTATGCTTCCCCTCTACAAGCTGAGGACCTTAGTGGATTGCCTCTTGCTTTGGTTGTTACAGCTGGATATGACCCATTACGTGATGAAGGGGTAGCCTATGCCAAACGATTAAAAGAAGCTGGTGTAGAAGTTGAAGAATCGAGTTACGATGAGATGATCCATGGCTTATTCTGGATGCCAGGTGTTTTAGATCAAGGGAAAAAATGCATTGAGCAGGTAGCATCAGCGTTAAGAAGGGCTTTAGAAAAGTAGAATAAAAATAGATGTTAAAGACACTTTGACACTTGAACTGCACCTCAACTGGAGGTGCAGTTTTTTTGTTCGCCCAGCATGGGCGAACACTAACGGGTGAAAGTCTCGAGTACGACCTTGTGTGAGTACATAGCTAAAGGCAAGGTGTCCATGGCGACGTGGAATCTGAAGGAAGCCCGAGGCAAACCTCTAGTCTGACCAACAGAAATCATATAAGAGGCAACGTATGAGGACAAAACTGCAAAAGAAGTTAAAAACCGATGACTACAACAATTATACGGTGTATATATGGCAAATAGATGGAGGGAAAGAGTACGTACCTTACTGAAGAAAAGGTGCCTGACCGTGCGGCCAAGCTTAGGTCATCATATATAGCGGGTGGGATTCCCGTCGAGAAAGAGCTAGCCACTCACTCGTAGCAAGTCTTGGAGGGTGTCAGGTAACCTACTCTTTTAAGCGTAGACAGTTAGATTGTGGGCCGAAAGCCAATTGAGGTTTAAGGATATAGCTCCGTAAGTGGTGACGGTAATATGAGGAAGCGGGCACAAACTTCCGGATGAATGAATGTATGAAGGGGACGAACGCAAAGGATAAACGTACTCCTTATTGATAAGGATGATGAAAATCCGCTAGTAGCGTTTCAACGTCGTTCGGATGCGGAGGTTTGGTTTGAATTGATAAAAAGAGATGCTCTGCTTCAAAATCTTCAGTAATCGACATATATTCTTTTAATAAGCGTAGTGTTTTTGATGAGAGGGGAACAATACGTGCTCGTTTTGATTTGGTCTCGTGCGGCTCCAATTGAATCGTACCATCCTTTAAGTCAACATTCTCTCTTCTAATTTAAATCAACTCAGAACAGCGGACCATGGTGTCCAGTAATACGTAGACAATAACCTTATCACGAAATCCCTTATAAGATGCATCATCAATTGCTTGTAGGAGCTGCTTAACGTCATTAGGTGTAAAGGATTCTAGTGTGTCTTCTTTTGTTTTAACAGGCTTAAACCGTTCATGAATAGGGTCGTCAATCCACCCTTCAATAAAACAATAGCGTAGGAATGCACGAATGGTCCTAATTCGAACGTTAGCGGTTACTAGTGATGGATTCCTTGTCGTGAAGCATGAAGCCTATATAACCCCGAAATAAGTCCGAATTTAATTGTTCTGCAACTATGTCTTCACCAAGATACTCCATTAAATAGTTGAAATGAGTATAATAATCATCCAGTGTACGCTTTGTCAGACCTTCCGTTTCTTTGTACAACATAAACCGTTCAAACATTTCAGAGAGTGAAAATGTTACATCATTTCTTTTAAGTGTACTGCGACTTGTAGAAGCACGTCGGAATTTTCTCATATCAGGTTTTTTGGACATAAATAAAAATAACCTCCTACTTATTTATTAGTAGAAGGCTAAAGACGACGTTTTCCCATAACGGTCTCGTCAAACGGTCTGCCGAGGTCACCCTCAAAACCGACAATGAAACCGTGGTACCCGTTTATATGTAAGATAGTTAAAAACCTTAATATGGCGGGACTGTGTAGGAATCGAACCTACCGGAGACGGCACGCGCCTCCCAAGCGGTTTTGAAGTTCTTGGTGGTATGTATTTTGTAGTATCACTAAGTGCTGTAAGGTGCTATGTAATAAGGATTTTATGATAGAGAGTCTTACGCAGTATCACTAAATTTTTTGAAATGGGCACCAAACTTGGCACCAATTTTTGTACGAAAAATACGACTAGAAATTCTGAGTAATTTTACAAATCAAGAGTTCAATTATTGAAGAATTGTTTCGAAAAAAGTGCGGGGACTATTATAATGTCTTAAGTGAGGGTGAGCTGTCACCGCAAACGTAACGTTCGTTAGATGACATAAATAATTTGGAGAGGCGCTTTGGGTAGTTTGAACTAATCAGTTAGAATAGTCCTCCATGATTCACTTCTATGTATTGCCCTGGTATTGCCAAAGTAATTGGAAATAAGATTGTTCTAAATGGAAACTACAATTGAAAAAGTTAACGTTATGCAAAAATTTGGCGCTTTCCTATGGTAAGGATCGCATCTTTTTTGTCTAGCCATGATTGTGGAATAACTCTTGTAGTACGTATTAGACATATACTGCGCAACAAAAATGTGTAGGGAAACGTAGACGACTTTAAAACAAGAAAAAGACCCCAAAAGGGTCAATTTGATAATATTAAATTTGATTTATATCAAAAATACTTAAGCATTAAGTTGTCGAAGAATATCATTTACATCAACATGTGATCTTTTCTCAATGATTTTACCATCAGCAATCCGCAGCTTCATCATAAGAGAGAATCTAACACTTTTCCCAGTAGCAGGAACACCAAAGAATGGGATACCTGTATGAGTTCCTTCAAAAATGAGATATACTGCTACTTGATCACCTTCAGCTATTATAGAATGAATAGGCATTCTAAAACCTGGAAATGCATCAAAGTTTTTCTTCTCTGATTCTACTAGGCCTTTTAAACCAGAAAAGGGTGTATCCAATTGCGGGTAGAATACAAAGTTTTCATGGCAAAAATCCTTAAGTTCCTCATAGTTTTCTTGTTCAATCGTTTCATAAAAACGACGAACTAATTCTTTATTAGCCTCAACCGACAAAATTATCTCTCCTTAATATAGTTCATTATATTTAAAATGAGTATGATTCACCATCAGCTGGTACTAAAATATTAGGGGAGATTCCTTTTTCATTAGCAAAACTTTTTAATTCTTCTCTTGATAATGTCCAATGATTCACAGCTTCCATGTGGACTGTGATAATTTTTGCGTTAGGAGCAGCCTTATAAACTTCATAGACATCATCTTTCCCCATTACTAAAGAACCGCCTACTAAGAATTGATTATCACCAGCGTTTACGACAATAATTTCAGGCTTATGTGTGTCAATTACTTCCTGAACTGCATCATACCAAACCGTATCTCCAGCAACATATAATGTTTTCTCCGAGGAGTGTTTAAAAACAACTCCGCAAACGTGACCAGCAGCTTTTAAAATTTCGCCTCTTCCGTGTTCTCCTTTTGTTTTAATCAATTGAACATCTTCAAAAACGGATTCCTCTTGTAAAACTTCTACATTTTGGAAACCAGCGTTGCGTATAACTGTTGTATCTTCTTCATTCTGGGAAAAAAGTTTAATGTCTTTTGGCAATACTTCTATGGCTGCCGGATCCCAGTGGTCAGGATGCAGATGAGTGACAATGACTGCATCAATATTTTGAATAATATTGTCAACGGATGTTGGCAAGCTTAACAAAGGATTGTTCTGATCTTGTCTTGGTGCTTCAGGTAAACCTACCGCAGGTCCAAAAGCAGGCAAAGTCCCTTTATCAGCTAACATAGGGTCGATTAAAAACTTTTTTCCTGCGTATTCAACGACAAGTGTTGCGTTTCGAATCAGTTGTATATTCATCTATTAAAACTCCTTTTCTTTAAAAATTGCTTCGAACAATGTATATTCTATACTATGACTCAATAAGGAATACATAGATTAAATAAAGTCTTTTGGCCATTTAACTTTATTTATGAAAGGAGTTAACAAGTTAGATAGAACGGATCTTCTTATCTTAGACGAACTATCCAAAAACAGTCGGATTACGATGAAAGAATTGGGCGAGAAAGTCCATTTAACTGGACCAGCTACTTCAGCTAGAGTGGCGAAATTAGAAGAAAATGGAGTTGTTCAGGGGTACACCATTAAAGTTAATCAAGAAAAAATGGGTTTTTCTATTCACGTAATTATACAAATTTATATGAAGGATACTCATCATCAACCTTATCTATCCTTTTTAAAGAAACAAAAAGATTATGTGATAAACAACTACATAGTTAGTGGAGAAAGTTACTACCTTCTAGAAAGTAAATTTCCCTCTAATGATAAACTTGAAGAATTTTTGGAAGATTTAGGTAAATATGTAAGCTATAAATTATCAATTGTTATTAATAGTAAATAGTGAACAAAATAACAATAAAGGTAACAATAAAGGGTGCACTTTATCAAAATTTTGAAGGGATATTGTATATAAGGGTAGTGATTGTTGAATAAGGAGGTTATTATAATGACAAATCAAATGAAGCGTTTTGAAAACAAGGTGGCGCTAGTGACAGGAGGACGTTCGGGGATTGGACGGGCCATTGCTCGCCGGTTACGCGATGAAGGAGCGACCGTGATCACCGCGCAACGCGGGGAAGACGAGGATTTTGAATCAATCGCGGCTGATTTCTCCAATCCGTATACACCGGAACAGATTGTTAAAGAAGTTATCGTCCGCCATGGGCAGCTTGATGTGCTGGTCAACAACGCGGGTATGATGCAGGAAGCCAGGATTGAAGAAATGACTCTTGAGGATTGGCAACGCAACCTCAACGTAAACCTGACGGGCCCCTTTCTAATGATCCGCGCTGCGCTACCCTACCTACGCAAGACGCGAGGCAGTATCGTCAATACCGGCCCGATTGAGGGGTTGGCCGCTAACCCCGGGCATGCGGCCTACTGTGCCACCAAGGCCGGGCTTCATGGGCTGTGACCCGTTCGGTGGCTGTGGACCATGGCCATGAAGGCATCCGCTGCAATGCGGTGGCCCCTGGCTGGATTGACACTGATTTGAACCTCGATTTCATCGAAAACTCACCTGATTCAGAGTCGTTCAGACGTGACATAGGGCGCATCCACCCTGTGGCCCGCACAGGCTCCCCTGGAGAGGTGGCAGCGCTCGTGGCCTTTCTCGCCGCCGATGAGGCTGGGTTTATCACAGGGCAGGTCTATACAGTGGATGGCGGCAGGATGGCCAAGTTGAGCCTCCCCTAAACCAGGGCAACTTCATCAAAAGTAGGAGAATCTTAATATCAGTACATTACTGATTATTAGGCTCAATACTATTGAAATATAGATTTAAAGTATTGAAAAAAATCAAGATTCTTCTCTTTGCATACCTTGCTAGGGTATGGTAAACTGATCATCAGTTAGGGAGGTGAGTTTATGGAAAACTCAGAGAAGGTAGAAACTTGCCATACAGAAGATGGTACCTCTTGTCGAAAAAGTCATCATCCAGAGCGTGTAAAGAAGGATTTAACAACTAGATTAAATCGTATTGAAGGTCAAATTCGAGGAATCAAAGGAATGATAGACAAAGACGTATACTGTGATGATGTGATTACACAAATTTCTGCAACACAATCTGCACTAAACAGTGTTGCTAAAATTCTTTTGGAAGGTCATCTAAAAGGTTGTGTAGTAGATCGCCTCTCAGAAGGTGATGTTGAGGTCTTAGACGAATTACTAGTGACGTTTCAAAAGTTAATGAAAAAATAAAAAACTTTATCTTTTATATACCCTTCCGGTGTATTTTAAACTAGAAAAAATTTCATTTAAAGGAGAGAGAACACATGAAAAATGTAACAATAAACGTAAAAGGAATGTCATGTGGACATTGTGTGAAGGCTATAGAAGGCAGTGTTGGTGAATTAGCAGGTGTTAACCAAGTTAGTGTCAAATTAGATGAAGCTTTGGTTGAAGTAGCCTTCAATGAAGCCCAAGTGTCCGTCGAAAAAATTAAAGAAACCATTGAAGATCAAGGATATGATGTAGAATAAGAGTGCTTCTATAGCACTCTCTCATTTTCGTCAAATTATACCCTATATAGGTATAGGAAGGTGTAACAGAATCATGAGTACAGACGCTAAAGCAGGAAGTAAGGTGAAAGAGGCGAGTATTCAAATTACAGGAATGACTTGTGCAGCGTGTGCGACCCGGATTGAAAAAGGGCTAAATAAATTGGAAGGTGTCGAGCAGGCATCTGTCAATTTAGCACTTGAAAAGTCATCTATCAAATATGACGCTTCAAAACTGAGTGAAGCTGATTTTGAAAAGAAAATTCAAGCACTTGGCTATGGTGTTGTGAAACAAAAAGCAGAATTTGATATTACAGGAATGACTTGTGCCGCATGCGCAACGCGTATAGAGAAAGGCTTAAATAAGTTGGAAGGTGTTGCAACTGCAAACGTTAATTTAGCGCTTGAAAAAGCTACGATTGAATTTAACCCTTCGGAAGTAACAATCGCAGACATTATTACGAAGGTAGAAAAGCTTGGTTATGGTGCACATCAAAAGCAAGAGGATAAAGAACAAGTTGACCACCGTGAAAAGCACATTAAAGATCAACAACGAAAGTTTATCATATCAGCGATTTTATCGTTACCGCTATTATGGACGATGGTAGGTCACTTTTCCTTTACATCTTTTTTATATGTACCAGACTTCTTAATGAATCCCTGGATCCAACTGATCTTGGCAACACCGGTACAATTTATTATCGGGAAGCAGTTTTATGTTGGTGCATATAAAGCACTTCGAAATGGAAGTGCAAACATGGATGTACTCGTTGCCATGGGTACTTCAGCGGCCTATTTTTACAGTGTCTATCAATCGATTGTTACAGTGGGAACACACCACGGACCACATTTGTATTTTGAAACAAGTGCGGTATTGATTACACTCATCCTTTTAGGAAAATTATTTGAAGCAAAAGCAAAAGGTCGTTCATCTGAAGCAATCAAAAAGTTAATGGGGCTTCAAGCAAAGACAGCGATTGTTTTACGTGATGGAATTGAAAAAGAAGTTCCGCTAGAAGAAGTCATGATTGGCGACACTCTTTTAGTAAAACCGTTGATGGTGAGGTACTAGAAGGAACAACAGCTGTTGACGAATCGATGTTAACAGGTGAAAGTTTACCAGTCGATAAAAAAACTGGTGATATATTATATGGCTCAACAATTAATAAAAATGGCTTCATCAAAATGACAGCTACAAAAGTTGGTCGTGATACAGCATTAGCCCAAATCATTAAAGTTGTAGAAGATGCACAAGGCTCGAAAGCACCGATCCAACGTATGGCGGACCAAATTTCAGGTATTTTTGTTCCAATTGTAGTGGGGATTGCCATCCTTACCTTCCTAGTATGGATAATATGGATTCAACCTGGTGAGGTTACACCAGCACTTGAAGTGTTAATTGCAATCCTTGTTATTGCTTGTCCATGTGCACTTGGTTTAGCAACGCCGACCTCCATTATGGCTGGTTCCGGTCGTGCAGCTGAATTTGGGATTTTATTTAAAGGTGGAGAACATTTAGAACAAACCCAAGGGATTGATACAGTAGTCGTTGATAAAACAGGTACGGTCACACATGGTAAACCTGTACTAACGGATGTTTTAGTAGCAGATGGTCAAGATGAAGCGACATTGTTGTCACTAATTGGGGCAGCCGAAAAACAATCTGAGCATCCACTCGCACAAGCAATCGTTGAAGGTATTCATGAAAAAGGCATTGAACTTGGGAATGTTCAATTCTTTGAAGCGATTCCAGGTTATGGGGTGCAAGCAACAGTTTCAGGTCAAGGAGTTGTCATCGGCACTCGAAAACTCATAGCAGTATGGTATTGATATTCAATCCGTTCTACCAACGATGGAAAAACTTGAGAGTAATGGTAAAACAGCGATGTTAGCTGGAATTAATGGCAAATATGCAGGGCTCGTTGCAGTTGCGGATACCATTAAAGAAACCTCTCGGGAAGCTGTACGCCGATTACAGGAAATGGGCATTAACGTAATCATGATGACAGGTGATAATGAACGTACTGCCCAAGCGATTGGTAAAGAGGTAGGCGTTGATTCGGTTATTGCGGAAGTCCTTCCTGAAGGGAAAGCAGAGGAAGTCAAAAACAACAGCAAGGAAAAAAAGTGGCAATGGTCGGTGACGGTATAAACGACGCGCCAGCACTTGCTACTGCTAATATCGGTATGGCCATCGGTACAGGTACTGATGTGGCAATGGAAGCAGCAGATATTACTCTTATTCGCGGTGACCTTAACAGTATTGCTGATGCAATTTTAATGAGTCGTAAATCCATACGTAACATTAAACAAAACTTATTCTGGGCATTTGCATATAACACTATTGGGATTCCAATTGCCGCAGTAGGATTGCTTGCACCATGGGTAGCTGGTGCAGCGATGGCGTTTAGCTCTGTGTCGGTCGTTGTAAACGCATTGCGTTTACAACGAGTAAAATTATAAAGATAAAAAAGTTGACCATTATTAGGGATACAATAATGTAGGTTGAGATATCTCTTGAGAAATCCTCTACTGAATAAAATATAATTTAAATAAGGAAAGGAAATTAACTATAAATAGTTGATATACCTGTCGCTATATTTAGTGGCAGGTATAATTCCGCTAAAACATATACCGTACCGGTGTATGGTAGATTGTTTGAAAAAGGAGGAAAATTTATATGAATGATGATGATAAAAAAATTAAGGTCGCCATAAATGGAGGAATTGGGTTTGGAGCTAAACTAAACTTAAAACAACTGCTAACCATTTCAAAATATATGAGTGAAGATGAGGAACTTGAGTTAACTACCTTCCAACAACTTTATATAGAAATTCCAGAAGATAAAAAAGATGAAATTATAGAAGAATTCCAAGATGTTGGTTTAGCTTGTTATCCGGTTGGAAACTTCGTAAAGAGCTTGAGAACCTGTAATTTTTGCAAAGGGGAGGAAGAGGAAGGAATGCAGGTAGCAAAAGAGGTAAATCGCCGCGTAGCAGGAAAACCCGTGCCTTTTACCCTAAAGATTGCTTATACAGGTTGCCCTATTGGTTGCGGTGAGCCAATGTTAAGTGACATCGGTATTATGAAGTTTAAAGATCATTTTAATTTATATGTTGGAGGAAAAGCAAAAGGGAAAGACGCTGTGGTGGGTTCCTTGCTTAAGGAGAATCTAACACCAGAAGAATTATACGACATAGTAGAAAAGATTATAGATGTATATTCACTGATGGGGAAAAAACGGGAGACGTTCTATAAATTTGTGAAACGGATAGGTAGAGATCAATTAATAAGTTAATATATTTCTATATCTTATTGTTGTGATCAAGTAGTTAAGTTAAAGCATTCACCTCGATTATATAAGTTGTCGAGTGCAAAATTAATATTTCTGAAAACCGTACTATTTACAAAGGAAACTCAGGGGAATTTTTAAATCGAATTTTACTGAGCCACATGTAATTTAATGAACTGGAAATAAATCCGAAATTGGAGGAGATTGGATTATGACAACACATTCACAGACGATTCCGCAAGCCGACCCTAAGCGCTGGAAAGCACTTGCTTTGTTGTGCATTGCGGGTTTCTTAACGATCATGGATACCTCAATCATGCAGGTTGCACTGCCAGTTATCAAAGAAGCGCTTGGCTATACTCAGGTGAATTTGCAATGGGTGATGAACGCCTATATTATTTTCTTCGGGGGACTTTTGCTATTAGGAGGAAAGTTGAGTGATTTGTTCGGACAACGGCGCATATTCATGTGGGGATTTGCAATCCTAACGTTAGCGTCTTTGCTTGCAGGACTTGCTTGGAATGATTCGGTGCTAAACGTTGCACGTGCACTCCAGGGGGCAGGTTCCGCCTTGATTACGCCGGCAGCAATGGCTAATATAATGACGTTGTTTGCCGCAAACCCAAAGGAAATGAATAAGGCGCTCGCATTCTGGGGCCTTTCCGGGGCAGCGGGCGGATTGGCCGGCATATTCCTTGGAGGTGTTATTACGGAGTGGTTGAGCTGGCGGTGGACGTTTCTAATCTACGTTCCCATCGGTATTCTGGTTATGTTTCTGTCTCTAAGGCTTCTACAAAAAGGTATACGAAGAAATGGCCGCATCGATTACGCTGGCGCTATCTCCGTTACGGCTGCTATAGTTCTGTTGGTCTACGGCATCGTGATCGCAGAACATAATGGATGGGGTTCACCCTCTACTATATGGACATTGACTATCGGGGCCTTGTTCTTGATCATATTTCTTATTATTCAGGCCAAGAAGAAGGAGCCACTTATGCCGCTGCGCATCTTTAAGATTTCCAACTTGGCCGCGGGTAACGTTGCGCTTGTTATGCTTAATGGTGTGTGGATTCCATTCACTTATTTCATGACTCTGTACTTGCAGCAGGTATTGCAATATTCTCCATTTTCAGCTGGAGTGTTCTTAATTCCTGCACCGGTACTGATGGCAATAACGATGATTTTTATAACTGGAAAATTAGTTGAAAAATTTGGTTTGAAAATGATTCTGATTGTTGGATTTATCGCACTTGGAGGTTCAAATCTATTGCTTTCCTTTTACACACCAGTAGATGGGAATTATTTGGCTAACGTCCTACCGCCTTTACTATTGGCTTCTTTCGGTAGGGCAGTAGCCTATATCCCAGCTCAAACGGCAGCTATATCGGGTGCCAAGCCAGAAGAGTCAGGGTTGGTTTCGGGAGTATATAATACTACTTCCCAGATCGGCTCAGCAATTAGCCTAGCCATTATGGTTGTAATTGCTGCAGCAGTAACGTCCTCTAGTACAGTAGGAAACTCGATTGTTGCTTTGAATGAGGGCTTTCAACAAGGATTTTTCTGGTCTGGAATGGTAGGTTTTGCAGGTGCTGTATTGGCGCTTTTGTTTATTCGCTCAACTAATCAAGAAAAAGCGAACAAGAGATTAGTTTCCGATGAAGAGAACGGGGAGAGAAAACACTTTAATTAATGCCGTTTGAAAAAAACAGAATAAATCTATTGTTTAATAATAAAAAAGTAGACGTGGTAACTCGTCTACTTTTTTATGAAAGCAAGAAGCAACTAAACTAGAGAAGCAGGATGTACATCTAATTGCTTGTTTGAAGAAACTTTGCCATGTGTTATTACGTTTAATTTTCTCCGTTTGTATTTGCATTATGGTTACTATTCCTATCTTCGCCTATCAAACATAGAAGTTTGTAGAGTAGCCCTGACAAAGTAAAAACGGGAAGGTAACTTTACGTTATTTATTTTGTTAATAATTTGCGTTTCCATCGGAGATTTTGTACCGTCTCCAATTGGATTAGATTTTTCTTTTATAGAGAAGTCTGTCCAAATTCAAGTTGAATTTATCTTCTTTACACTTTATTGGTAATGTACATTTCTCAAATTCTCTTCAGTATTGGACTTACCACTTTAACGTCCCTAGAAAATATCATTGTGGCCTCAACATGTTGAGTAACAGTGACACATCTTTCGTGGAACCAACGGAGATGACCGTTTTTTGAGCTGCATCCGCAAACTTCTTTACCTTCTCCGCCAGATCGGATCGTGTCACAATCACATCTGCATTATGAATAGCCTCAATAATGATACTCTCGAGCGACTCCGACACATCGATTGTATCAATTTGCGCGGATGTAATACGTTTTATTTCATCTAAATAAAAGATGCACGAACTTACCTTACATTCAATAAAGAGATAGCGCATCTCCCGTTTCAGAGGTTGTCCGAACAGCTGCATGTAGGCAAATCCGGACAACAACACGTTTTCAATGTTTAAACCTAACTCATAAGCATCCTTCATTGCTTGTTCCACAAAAGAAAAATAGGGATTTTGTAGTTTAAATCTCGCAATTTCATCCTCACAAGCAACTTTAGTTCCCCGTCCCTTTTGTATAAGCAAAAGACCTTCTTCTTTTAGTTGAGAATAAACTCCCTGAATCGTATTTCGGTTAATAGATAGTTGATCCGCCAACTGATTGGTCGAAGGAAGAGTATCTCCCGGTTTGAGTAAGTCTTTTCCGATTAACCATTTAATCTGCTCCTTAATTTGCACGTTGATGGGCAAGGGAGAGTGGGAATCAATTTTAAAAAGTAATCCTGAATGTTCCATATTTAAACAACCAACTTTCTGGGTTAACTAATCCTTTAGATAAGTCTAGCTTAATGAAGGTAACGTAAAAAATCAAGTTCTTAAATATAAGTTTGATCAACAGATAAGAAAAATAGTTGACATTACTACTGATTTTTGAATATTATATAAATGACTGGTTAACTAGATAACATAACAAAAGGTATTGAGGAGGAAATCAATTGGCTAATGTAAATTTAAACACTGTTTGGCATGGTAATACAAAAGGTAATGGTACAATTCAAGGTAATGGATTTGAAACAAACATCGCAATCCCTGAATCATTGGGTGGCAGTGGGGAAGGTGCAGAACCTAAAGGATTACTTGTAAGTTCTGCAGCATCTTGTTATTCAATGACTCTAGTTGCTATGCTTGAAACAAGAAAATTGAATGTAACAGGACTTACAATGAATTCCGAAGCAACTAATTCAAAGGAAGAGGGATTCAAGATTACACATTATCCAAATATTGTTTTGTCTGCTGATGCAACAGAAGAGCAAATTGAATCAGCTAATCGTGCGATTGTGGCTGCAGATAAAGGATGCGCAGTCGGAAATACGCTGAAAAAAGCAGATGTGCAAATTAATATTGAAGGTAAAGTATCTGTTGGTTATGGGGAAGGTATTATCTAGTAACTGCATGTATAAAAGTTCGAACTAGGCTAGTGCTAGAACGAATCTGGAAGGTATAAATTATATTATTATTAGTCATGTCAGCGTAAACGCGTTGACAGTTATATTTCAGGCCTTGATTATAAAACCCAGAAGGAAAAGAACGGGGGAGCAAAATGGTGAATTCAGAGAACCTTTAAAGGAGTAATAGGATGATAAAGCTAAATGAACTAACAGCAATGCAAATGGTAGAAGAGTTTCTTGAAAATCATGAAATGAGCTTCTTATACGTATCTACACCGGAGTGTAGTACGTGTCATGCTATATTACCTAAGTTAAGAGAACTACTGGATGATTACCCGCTTATCCATCTGGGGCACATAGATATTACCAAGGTAGAAGAAGTAGCAGAAAAATTCTTAATATTAACAGCTCCTATTATGCTTTTGATAATAGATCAAAAGGAATATTTACGAGAGGATCGTTTTGTTCGCTTTAATATATTAGAGGAAAAGCTAGGAAAGATTTATGAGATGTACATCCAGTAATCCAATTCGGATGCTCTGTTACAAAACTAAATACAAAATGATATCGTATTATTGCTTTGTAAAATAAAAAGAATGAATATGAGGTGAAAATATGTCAGTACAATACAACACTAAAACTATTAATAATATAAATATTTTCTATCGTGAAGCTGGAGATAAGAAGAATCCTACTATCTTATTACTTCATGGCTTTCCATCTTCTTCTCATATGTTTCGCAATTTAATAAATGAACTTATGGATGACTACCACATTGTCGCGCCAGACTATCCAGGATTCGGAAATAGCGATCAACCCGGAATCGATGAATATGAATATACTTTTGATAACCTAGCTTTATTAATATATCAATTTATCGAAGAATTAAAAGTAGAAAAATTTAGTTTATATGTTCACGATTACGGTGCCCCAATTGGATTCCGATTGGCAACGAAATACCCTGAACGTATTCAAGCCATTATTACTCAAAATGGAAACGCCTATGAGGAAGGGCTGTTATCTACTTGGGACCCTGTTCGTACATATTGGGAAAATCCTATTGAAGAGAATAAGATCCCTCTAAAAGGATTATTAACTGCTGAGTTTACTAAATATCAATATATGAATGGAACACGTAATCCTAATAAAATTAGTCCTGACTCCTGGAAACTCGATCAAACTGCATTAGATCGTCCTGGCAATGAAGAAATACAACTTGCTTTGATGTATGATTATAGAAATAATGTAAAACAGTATCCAGATTGGCAGGAGTTTTTTAGAACTTATCAACCTTCTACATTGGTTATATGGGGGAAAAATGACATGTTCTTTGGACCGGAAGGAGCATTAGCCTTTCATAAGGACCTTAAAGATTGTGATGTTCATTTACTAAATACAGGTCATTTTCCTTTAGAAGAAGAAGTAGAAACAAGTGCTTATCTAATTAAACAATTCTTAAGAGAGCGTTTAAGCTAGTAAACAAGGAGAGGCGTGGAGATATTTATATGAAATGGGTTTTTCGTATCATTCAAGGATTGCTTGCCATAGTTTTTTCACTTGCTGGAATCATGAAATTAATCGGACATGAACAACAAGTCCAGATGTTTACAGAAGCCTTTGGCTATTCCTTATGGTTTATGTACTTAACAGGCATATTTGAAATTTTAGTAGCCATAGGGTTTATAGTAGGTTTTGGGAAATCTCAATTTACTTTCCATGCCTCCGTTTGGTCAGTGTTGCTTATGGCAGGTGCGGCAATTTCGCATATTAATGCTGGTGAGGAAATGGTTGAAGCGATGCCATCGATTATTTTATTGATTTTAGGATTCGTCACTTTTATCGGTAAGCGAACAATGATATCAAAAAAAGAACAAAGTAATTTGGCATAAAAACAAGACAACTGTAATGGCAATTTAGTGATTTCAAGCTAAACTAAGTGAATTTTAACAAGTGGCTATGCTTTATTCTCTTAAATTGTTGGTGTAGGTATTATAGGTGCTCCAAGATGGAGATTAAACGAATCAGAAGGGGGAGAAATAATCAAATTAATTTTTAAAGAAGGGGTCGTTATTTGACGGTCCCTTCTTTTTCGTATAATTTTTGGTGTAAGTTTTTGAAGAAATCTACTAAAACTATAGGGGATAATGCTGAAGAAGAGATATTAATAATACAGTGTTCTTTTGCTGCACAGTACAACGATACTAGCTATAAACAACCATTATGAGACGATTACCCCAAAAGTAATCGTCTCTTTCTTATTCAAAGGATCAAAAAAGCGGTTCATACTTACTCAGTTGGTATTTTTGCTGTTTGTATAGGTAATCCTTAGTTACTAATAAGAACTAAGGAGAGTTGATTATTATGAATCTAGGTGAGCAAATATTATCAGATTTAGTTGCTGCTTTAAAAGATTTGTATCCTGATATTGAAGTGGAAAGTACAAAGAATAAATTATCTACTGTTCTATCAGGGTATTATTTTCAAAGAGTTGAGTTAGGTGAGGTACATCCTGACCTTGAGGATAAAATACAATTGTTCATCTCGGCAAAAAAACTAGAAGGTTTAAGTTCTATTACTCTAGACAACTACCTCATGGAATTAAGTATGTTTGCTGATATTGTAAAAAAGAAGGCTGAGGACATAGCTACAGCAGATGTTCGAATGTATTTAAGTCAAGATGGGACCTTAAAAATGAGCACAATTAGAAAGAAATTATCTGTTTTAAAGAGTTTTTTTAGTTGGTTAGCTTCAGAAGAATATATTAAGCGTGATCCAACTACCAAATTAAAAGCTCCAAAAGATGAATACCGACTTCCAAAATCATTATCAATCGAAGAACTAGAAATGTTAAGAGAATCCTGCGATACAGTCCGGCAGCGTGCTTTTCTAGAAATATTGTATGCAACGGGTTGTAGATTGTCTGAAGTTCATGGATTAGATAAAGCTGATATCAATCTACAAAAAATGAGCACATTAGTTATTGGTAAAGGTGATAAACAAAGGGAAGTCTATTTTTCAATTAGAGCAATGTATCATTTAGGTAAATATATAAAAGGAAGAAATGACAATTGTGAAGCCTTGATGGTTACAGAGAGAAGACCTTATAGAAGATTATCTAAACGAGGAATACAAAGAGAAATAGATATAATCGCTCAAAAAGCAGGTTGACAAGACAAAGTAAGTCCCCATGTTTTAAGACACACTTTTGCTACTTTAACGTTAAATAATGGTGCTGAATTGGTTGCGATTCAAGAGCTCTTAGGTCATAGTTCACCTGATACGACACTAAGGTATGCAAAGATTACTCATGAGCGAAAGCGAGAGCAGCATAAAAAGTATCTGATTCAGTAAGCTGCTGTTCATTTGACTAAATCCTGCGCAATAAATAACTTTGTATATAAAAGAATGTACTTTAAAATAAGAAGTTTTTTATTGGTAGGTTTTCAATAATAGGACCAGATTGTGGAGGAAACATGTAGGCACATATTTTTTAAAGGTAATTTTCTATTATATGGTAAACTATCCCTATAACGTAATTGGGTTTTAATAACCAGATGGAGGAAATTATGAAACTAGAAAAGGAATCAATTCTATGGGGAATTGAGCACATTTTTAAAGATAGTGATACAGATTTGTTTCCTAAACCAGAAGAAATTAAAATTATTTATAGTGATAAAGAGAATATAGCGAATGAACTAGCAAGTATTGATATTAGTAATTATTCTTGGAAACCTTGTAGAAGGTTTATTATTCCTAAAACTGATTTGTCCTATAGAGTAGCCACTCAGTTAGACCCGCTGGATAGTATTTTAATGGCATCAATAATGTATCAGTTCGGAAATGAAATAGAGGCTAAAAGAATACCGAAAGAAGACAAAAGGGTATTTAATTATAGATTCAATCCAAGCTCAGATGGATATTTTTACAATGATTATAATTCATGGAATCAGTTTTGGAACGCGTGTAGGGAGAAAGCACAAACTTATAAGTTCGCAATATATGTTGATATAGCGGATTTTTATAATCAAATTTATCATCATACCATTGAAAATCAATTGATAAGTTGTGGATTACCTAATCCTGCTAAGAAATCAATTATGAATCTTTTAGAATCGATTACACAACGTGTTTCAAGAGGAATTCCAATTGGTCCTCATTCAGTTCACCTCTTAGCTGAAATGTCTTTAATACCTGTAGATAATAGTTTGTTAACAAGAGGTATTGATTTTTGCCGCTACTCTGATGATATTGTTATGTTTTGTGATGATCCTATACGTGCAAAAAAACTAGTATATGAGATAGCGACCATATTAGATAAGCAACAAAGATTAATCCTACAAAACCAAAAGACAAAAATCTATTCCTCTGCAGATTTTATTACCCATTGTGATAAAAACCTAAAGGATAATCCGATCAATAAATTAGAAGAAGAAATAACGGAGGTCTTAAGAGAATATACAGCTGGTGGGTATGGGGCAATTCGAGCTAAAATGATACCAGATGAAAAGATGAAACTGTTCTCAGAGCAAAATATTGAACAGTTATTGAATAAATATCTACAACAAGATGAGCCCAATTATAGTAGGATTAGATGGTTATTTAGAAGAATTTCACTAATTGGCACTCCTAATGCTATTGGATATGTCTCAAGGAATTTTGATAATCTTATTCCAGCTATCAGTGATATTTCTAGGTACTTCATTTCAGTAGCAAATAAACAAAACAAAAAAATGTATGATGTTGGAGAAGAACTTATTAAATTAATGGATACAGATATTTTTAAAGTTAATGATTTTTTTCAAATATCTATTTTAAGTCTATTTGCAAATACAGTTCACTTTAATCATATTCAAAAAATTATTTCCAAGTATAATACTTCATCCGAAAATATAAAAAGAGAAGTTATACTTTGTGCTAATGTCTCGAAGCAAACAGACTGGTTAAGAGAGTTAAAAGAAGACCACCCAAGATTAGATGTATGGAGTCAGAGAGCTTTTTTAATAGCTTGTAGTAATTTTCCAGCAGATGAAAAGAAATTTTATCTACAAGGTATTAAAAGTAAGTTAAGCTCAGAAGATATACTTGAGAATTTGTTAATTAAATGGGCTAAAAGTTCATAACTAATTTTAGCTATAAAATCCCTGTTCAACAATCGGGCATTTACGTTGAATAAGTATAACGAAAATACAAAAATGTTATTGTTGCACAGTACAACGATACTATGCAATAGAAAATTAATATTCAACAATCGGGCGCGCGAGAAATGGTTAATCGTCCAATTGAATTTAATTTAGGCGTGACAAAAAAAGAACGCTTCGAATGAAGCGTCCTTTTAAAATAAAGCTACGAAAAAAAATTGTGGTAAACTATATTATTCAGAAAAGATTTTTGTTTCTTAGACAGGGGATAAAGGGATTTTGGCCAAAAAAGCTTCTTTATATTTGTTATTTTCCCTTTTACCTTCGTTGTCACATTAGAGAGAAATTAATCGAGTAATTGATATAGGTGAATTGTTTGAAAATGTAATTTAATTTGTATAGGCTTATTTATTATTCAGAGTTGGTATCTAAACATATCATACATGGGAAGAGGTGAGGAAGGAGGAAGGATAAATGATCAACTGGAAAGTGCGCTTTAAAAATACTAAATGGGTTATTGGATTTGTATCTCAATTATTAATTATAGCTCAAATGTTAGCTGTAGGCTTAAATCAAACAGGAGCTATCGACTTTGTTTGGACAGATGAAATCAACGGATGGGTTTTAGGTTTTGCTAATGCTATATTAGTTGCTCTCTCCTCGTTAGGAATTGTTCAAGATCCAACGACTAAAGGTTATTCAGATAGTAATCAAGCTAGAGGATACACTAACCCTAAGTAAAGTTTCGGGGTGGAATTTTACAACTTTTTCTTTGCTCCTCATTAATTTGGTGGGCTTTTTTTATTTTAAGAAAGAAGGATAATAGTTTGTTAGATTATGTAATAGTAGTAATTGGTCCTAATACAAGGGAAGTTGATCATCTGATGATAAGCAGTAAATTTCCCCCACTATATAAAACATATACTCATCAAAGCATATTAAACCTAAGATTGGCTTGGTTACCTTAAGAAACAACTGCTTAAGCTTTTCAAGACCAATCGTATCCACAGAGGCTCCATGATAAGTCCTTAATCACTTATCTCTAAACTGTACACGAAGATAAAAGGTGCATTCTATCGATCTTCTGTCGCTGATACCTGTATATAAGGGGACTTCATTTCAAAAAAACCACCTATACAATAACGATTTTCTCCTTTTTCCCACAAATAGCTTTTTTAATTTTAGCTACCCTGTTATTGAGTAACTTAGAGATTCTATTTATTTTCTAATGTTCTGTTGTAAATGTAGATAATCTTATTCAAAAAAGGTTCTTCCTCTATCTTTCTCTAGTTTTTTTACCCTTTTGCTAGTTTTTGTACGAAATAATCATTCCATCTTCTCCTATTTTACGTACTATATCTTGTTACGTAAAAAAATAAGAGAGGAATGAGAGTCTATGTTAGGTTTTTCTATGATTCAGTTGGTTCGTCGAATGGGAAATAAACTTGATAAAGACATGCGCCATGAACTAGTTCAAACTTATTACCCTTTTCGTGCTGTTCCATGCTTTTTGCATCGTCCCTTAGAATATATAAGAAAAAAGACAAAGAGCTTACCATTAATCATTGAGTTTGAACAAGATGCTTTTGAGGCTGGCTTAAGTGATATAAAGAATACAAAATGTCGTACACTTAATGAGTTTCCATCCATTTCTAGTTGCTCTACTAAATTATCATTAGGAAAAATCGAGCAATTACTTGAAAACTGCAGTCACATCAAAAAGATCTATTATGATCGAAAAGTAACGGCATTACTCGATGTAGCTACTCCAGCGATCCACTCTGATCAATTAAAACAGAATGGCTTCACAGGAAAAGATGTAACAATTGCTGTTATTGATACAGGCATCCATCCACATCAAGATTTACAAGGGCGGATCACAGGTTTTATGGATTTTGTTAATAACAGAACTGATCCATATGATGATAATGGACATGGGACTCATTGTGCAGGAGATGCAGCAGGCAACGGGTTATTGTCCAATGGGAAATATCAAGGGCCTGCATCAGAGGCTAACGTAGTCGGGGTTAAAGTTCTAGATAAAAAGGGGTCTGGTTCACTTTCTACCGTAATATCTGGTGTTGAATGGTGTATCCAAAATCAATCACAGTTAGGTATTGACATTCTTTCTTTATCACTAGGATCCGATGCAACGCAACCTGCCGCAGATGATCCCGTCGTAAGAGCTGTTGAAACGGCATGGGATAATGGATTGGTTGTTTGTGTAGCAGCAGGTAACTCTGGTCCATCGGAGGAAACCATTGCTAGCCCTGGAATAAGCCCTAAAGTAATTACTGTTGGGGCTGCCGATGATACGAATACTGTTGATCGTTCCGATGATTCAGTAGCCGATTTTTCAAGTCGCGGTCCAACAATTGATGGACTAGTAAAGCCTGACCTTGTAACACCGGGTGTGAATATCATTTCATTACGCTCCCCAGGATCTTTCCTTGATAAAATCAATTCAGGCGCAATTGTTGATACAAACTATGTTTCTTTATCAGGAACCTCAATGGCCACACCGATATGTGCAGGTGTAGCTGCACAACTTCTTCAAAAAGACCCATCACTAACCCCTGACCAAGTAAAACAACAGCTTATCAGTGCATGTGAAGATTTGGGACAACTACCTAATGTTCAAGGAAATGGCTATTTAAACGCTGCGAATTTAATTTAATTATCGGAGAATAAATGGTTGTTCTATAAAAAGAGGTATCGGATTAAAGCATGGAATATATGGAAAATCCGTTATAAATGATCTACTTTGCAACCAGTGATCCCGATACATTCACTGCGTTGGCTGGCCGTTTTGACCTCATCTTAAACACAGTGTCTGCCAATCTTGACGTTAATGCATATTTATCTATGCTTCGCGTAGACGGAACACTTGTTAATGTGGGTGCACCAGCTGAGCCAGATCAGTATCATGTGTTTTCATTAATCATGGGCCGCTGCAGCATTGCCGGTTCACTTGTTGGTGGAATCCGAGAAAAACAGGAGATGCTCGATTTCGCAGCTCAACACGGCATTGCCCCTATGATTGAAGTAATCCGTGCTGATCAAGTAGACGAAGCATATGAGCGTGTCATCCGCAGTGATGTACGTTATCTCAGGGAGGAGATGGCCTTCGCGGTACCCATTGGGCATCCATTTGAGGACCAAGATGGGATATCTTTAGAAGCGTTGCGGTCAACACCTTCCATTTTACCTCCAGAAAACTTCTTTGTAAGACAACTTATCAATAAATTTTGTAATGACTTGGGATTTCTGCCCCAGCCAATCTTTGAAATAACAACCATGGAATCTTTAGTTAACATAGTAGCAAAAGGAGCAGGAGTGACCATATTGCCTAAGCCTTATTTAGAGAACCTTAACAATGATAATATAAGGGTCATTCCAATTTTAAATTCTAATCTTGCTCGGGAAGTGGGGGTGGTCTATAGAAAAGATAAATATTTAAGTGCTGCTACACGTATGTTTATTGACCAGTTAAAGGCCACCGCGGATAATTTGAATTTACAGAACTAATAAAAATATTGATTAAAGATTAAAATTATTTTTATAAAATTACGGCTTTTGGTCGGCAACACTAGGAAGTTTTTCTCCCACTAGGTGAATCCAACCAATTGGTACCAATTTTATTTGCCGTGGATTCAGCCGAGACACGTGTAAAAACGGGTCATAGTATTACTTTTATTTCCAAATTATAGGATATCAAAAATAGCATTAAAGAAACACGAATTGTAAAATTCAACCTAAAAATGGTCAAATTCCTGTACACTAAGGAACCGACTTTTTAGATTGGATTGTTTAACTAAAGCCCCCGTTTAGTTTAACAAGACAAAGCAGTTGTTGATTTAAAATAAATTTTGATAATTTGTAAAAAAGTTCGATAATTTATAAAAAAGATTGATAATTTAAAACAAAGTTTGATAAACCCTGTATTAATATAGGGTTTTCTTTTGACCCTTAAATTCCAGCTGTATTGTTCAATTAAAGGGCCAGATTGTGGAAGATCACTACTGGTTGACCTTATAATACGAAAGGGCGCTTATCTGTAATAAGGTAAGTGCCCTTTTTAATGGAATAAAAGATTGAGAAAATCACCTGATTTAGAAATAATTGGTATTAAGAAATCGAGCAGTTTAATTAGAAAAGAGGGGAAAATGTGTAGTTACTCGAATTTTATAGTCTAAATAACGGGGGGATGGAGAATTGCAAGAAAAAAGTTATGAGAAAAGGAAAATGGAATATGAACAAAGGATTGAAGCTAAAACACCTGTAGAGTTACTCACATATCATGGACATATTGTGTCAGAGTCTGATTTAAAAATGATAAAGGAATTGAAGGAAATAGGTCTTAATAATGGTGTCTTAAATGTATTATTGGAACATGTACTGCTTGTTTCTCATAATAGAATTCTTCATCCATTAGTTATAGAACTTGCTAAATATTGGTTAAGTCAGAACATAATTACTGTTGAATATGCAACAAAAGAACAGAGGAAGTACATAAAATGGTTGAAGAATAATTATTAATTCCTCTAACAGTCTTATTAATTCGCTCTTTTCGCAATGATTGTTCCTTTTAAATAAGATAAGGATAACTTTCTTTTTATGGTATTAAAAGTATAGGAGCTTATTCAGCTAAAGGAGCAGGATTGTTTAATAAGATAATGATTTCTTAGAAAGCTAAATAGGCAAAAAGGGGAGATATCTTGGCAATCGGCTCTATTATCATGTTCATTACTTGACATAAACGGTACCAATGGTTTTAAATAATAAAAAAGACCAATTGTTCTTTTTTAAAAAGGAGGTTAGAAAAGATGAATAAAGGGGAGCGAACGAAAAAATTTATTATTGAGCAATCATCGTCTTTATTCAACACAAATGGTTATAAATCCACTTCTATCTCTGAAATAATGAAGGCCACAGGATTAAAAAAAGGAGGTATATTTTATCATTTTGATAGTAAGGAGGATTTGGCCAAAGCTTCGTTTTCATACTCGTTAATCACACTAAAAGAAAACTATTTACAAGCTATCAAATCCAAGGAAAATGCAAACGAGCAATTTCAAGCTTTTACTGATATTTTTATGACTTTGTTCCACAATGACATCTTAGTAGGTGGATGTCCTTTAATGAATGCGGCCATTGAAGCAGATGATTCAAAAATTTTGATTGAAGATTCAATTAAGGAAGGTTTTGCAGGCTTAATCAAGATGATTAAAGCCATAATTGAGTTTGGAAAGAGTCAAAATGAAATTGACAAACATGTTGATTCTGAACAGATGGCGGTGTTCATTATTTCTTCCATGGAAGGTGCATTGGCCCTTAGCAGATTGTATAAGGATAAGCGATATTTAGACATGGTCATCATTCAGATAAAAGCCATTCTTTTCTAATTCTTTTATTTATTATTTTTTTGAATAAAAAAAGACCGTTCGGTCTTTTAATGGAGGGATTTATATTCTAGCACATAAAAGATGGCCTATGTGGACTCAGCTTATGTCGGGTTTCTTATTGGTTATTTCGACTACTGGCTTTGCAAGATTGGCTTATGGTGTGTTAATGCCTTTTATGCAAGCCGACTTAAATATGAACTACACACAAGCAGGATTATTAGCAACAACGATCTCGCTTGGGTTTCTGGCAATTTCTCCTGTAGCTGGTGTTTTAGCTCTGAAGTTTGGAATGAAAAAAGTCATAATGGCAGGTGGCTTTCTCGTCACTGGTAGCTTCATTTTACTTTCATTCTCGAATTCCTTTTATCTATACACACTTATCATGTTTTTTTGTGGGGCAGGAAGTGCTTTTGTATTTTCCCCGATTATGTCTTTACTAGTGATCCAATTCCAAAAGGAAAAAGGATTAGTGCTTGGGGTTTTATTGAGCGGGGTGGGTTCAGGGATGCTTCTTAGTGGTCTAATGACCACCTATTTAATTCAGTACTTTCCAGTATGGGAATGGAGGGCTATTTGGATAATTTTTGCCATTATCTCTATTATAGTCACATTTCTCTC
Source organism: Metabacillus herbersteinensis (assembly GCF_042433335.1). Taxonomy (NCBI): domain Bacteria; kingdom Bacillati; phylum Bacillota; class Bacilli; order Caryophanales; family Bacillaceae; genus Metabacillus; species Metabacillus herbersteinensis. Next base: position 5,322 of record NZ_JBHLVO010000018.1, on the reverse strand, counting down.
ATGGATCGTATTGAAAGAACCAGGAAACAGAGCGTCCAACAAAGATGATAGGAATCTAAGAGTCGCTCATGTCTACAAAAATCAAAAAATCGTTAGGGTAGGCATCATTTACTTTTTAGTTGGAGTGGCTTATCTCATCCCAATCCTTTTTCAAACATCTTTTATGATACACTCCGGGATCAGTGAAAAAGTGGCCGGAAGTCTATTTTCAATATCTGGATTATTTACTATTATTGGTGGTCCAATTTGGGGAATGGTTTCAGATAAAGTAGGGAGAAAAAAATCTCTACTCGTTGCCTTGGCTTTTTGCGTCATGGGAGGGATAATTCCAGTCGTCAATGATCACATAATTAGTTTTATAGCTTCTGCTATTTTATTTGGTTTTTCCATAGGGGGTCTAATGGTCCTCGTCCAAGCCATGGCAGCAGAGCGCTCTCTTCCTTATCTAGTACCGGCCGTCTTGGGCTTTGTAACCATTTTCTTTGCAACGGGTCAATTACTTGGCCCCTTTCTGGCAGGAGCAATTATTGAGCAGTTAGGGGGAGTTCGAGAGGCGTATGTCTTTGCCGTATTCATATTTGTTACTGCCCTTTTTATCACTTCCTTTGTAAGTGAGAAGGAGAAGGTTGTACTTGAACCATAAAACACACATAGTAAAGGGAGATGAATGATGGAGAATACGATTAAACTAAATGCTAACAAGGAAATTTCAGTCCCACCTGTGGCAAAATTAATTGGATTTGAGCCAGTAGAAGTTAAGAATGGAGAGACCGTATTCACATTAAAGACAAAGGAAGCGCATTTCAATCCGATGGGAACCGTACATGGAGGTATTCTATGTGATTTGGCAGATGCAGCAATGGGAGTTGCATATGCTACATTGTTGAATGAGCATGAAACGTTCACAACAGTCGAATTGAAAATCAACTACTTAAAACCCATATGGAAGACGACCTTAAAAGCCCATGCTGTTGTAGTAAAAAAAGGAAGTTCCATCGGTCTTATTGATTGCTCTATTTATGATGAAAATATGTCATTAATTGCAAAAGCAAGTTCTACTTGTATGACTTTAAAAGGGAAAAATGCAAAGAACAGATAATCTTTATCTTTATCTTTATTTTAGGAGGGATTTCAATGACTCGTAGAGTTGTGATAACTGGATATGGTACCGTTTCATGTTTAGGTAGTGATGTAGAAACTTTATGGAATAATATAAAGGCTTCAAAATCAGGAATTAAAAAGGTTGAATTTGAGGGCTATGAAGGTATTAATTCTAAAATAGGTGGTTATGTCGAAGGATTTTTTCCCGAAAATTATTTTGATAAAAAAGAGCTAGGAAAGTATGACAAATTTGTACAATATGCATATGCCGCATCAAAACAAGCATTGGATCAATCAAAATTAACAATTGGTGATTTCGATGCGAATCGATTTGGAGTTTTCATTGGTTCGGGTATTGGTGGTATTGACACTGTACTAGAGAATCATAAAACACTTCTAGAAAAAGGACCAAGAAAAGTTTCTCCTTTTATGGTACCTATGATGATTAGTAATATGGCGGTTGGAATCATTTCAATAAAAACAGGATTCAAAGGAACTAGTTTTGCTCCTGTTTCTGCATGTGCAACTGGAAATCATGCAATTGGAGAGGCGTTTTTGAACATACGTCACGGTTATTCAGATGCCATTTTAGCAGGTGGAGCAGAAGCACCAATTAATCCTTTAGCCTATTCAGGTTTTTCAAGAATGCAAGCAATGTCAACAAATAATGTTTTTCCGACAGCAGCTAGTAGACCTTTTGATAAAAATCGTGATGGTTTCGTAATGTCTGAAGGAGCTGGAATTTTACTACTTGAAGAATATGAGCATGCAAAAAATAGAGGGGCAACTATTCTTGGAGAAATTATCGGATATGGGTCAACAATTGATGCTTTTCATATTACTTCACCAGATTTTCAGGGTGCATTTAGAGCAATGAATCTTGCAATAGAAATGGCTAAAATTAATCCTGCTGATGTTGATTATATAAATGCTCATGGGACCAGCACTCCAGAAGGCGACAAATCAGAAACGAAAGCAATAAAGAGTGTATTTGGTGATCATGCATATAATCTAAAGGTTAGTTCCACAAAATCAATGACAGGTCATCTATTTGGTGCTGCTGGTGGGGTGGAAGGAATCATTACTATAAAAAGTATCTTGGAAAATATTGCACCTCCTACAATTAATTATGAACATTTCGATGAAGAATGTGATTTAGATTATGTACCAAACCACTCAGTTGAATGTGAGATAAATTATGCCATTTCAAATGGTTTTGGTTTTGGCGGACATAATGCCGTGTTGGTATTTAAAAAGTTTTCGATATAGATAAGACTGAAGTAAAAGGACTAATTGAAAGGTTAAATATTATTTTATCGTTTAAATCCTAACTATCTCGATGTTTTAGTAAAATAACTGAAGCCATTTTTGCAGCTCCTTCATATTTTTCGATATGCCACAATCGGGCGCTTTTCTTCAATAAGAAAGCGTCTTCTTTTATTGGGCCAGATTGTTGCATAGCAGGAATTTTGAGAAGGAAATCGAAGTTATTACTATGCTTTTGAGATTATAAACAACTGTCAGTTATGTTGAAAGGAGAATATAAATAAAAATGATACGTACATAACATGTTATTGCGGTGAAGGATGTAGAAGCCAGTTCTAAATGGTATCAGTTGTTACTGGAGTGTGAGAATACACACGAAAGTGGTAAGGTTTTTGAACAACTTATTGATAATGATTGAAAAGTCCTACTTTGTTTCCTCAATGGGGTAATCATAATCATCCTTCGTTAATGGAGCCCAATAGGGGCGAAATAGGGAACGGACTCTTGCTCTTTTTTCGCATTAACGACCTGGACTAAGCGTGGGCTAAAAATGACAATTGTGGAAGAACCTCATCTCAATCCTATAGCAGGACACAACGAATTCACAGTGTTGTGATCTGGAGGGCTATTATGTCACGATCTGCTCACCTTATTTGGGTAATCATTAAACACAAATTTGTGAGGTACTTACCTTGAGACTGAAAGTTTTTTAAAAAAGGAGGATGTAAAAATGAAGATGATTAAGGCTGCTGTAATTTTATTATTCTCAGTCATGCTGACTTCCATAGGATCGACCACGGTGACAGAAGCAAAACAGGAGCAAACAAAGGAATTGGAAATTGATGAGCTATTTAATGGAAAAGAGGGCACGATGGTGCTTAAAAGTCTCAAAAACGATAAAGTTTATGAATATAACAAAGAAAGAGTCTCAAAAAGGTTCACTCCTGAATCTACCTTCAAAGTACCGAATGCATTAATTGGGCTGCAAACATCAGCTGTCAGGGATGAGTATGAAGTCAAGCGCTGGGATGGAGTGGTAAGAGAGTTCGATAGCTGGAACCGTGACCACTCATTAGCTTCTGCTATGAGGGAGTCTGCTATGTGGTTTTATCAGGATATGGCAAAAGACATTGGGGAAACAAGGATGCAAGAGAAGATTAGAATGCTGGAATATGGAAATCAGGATATAACGGGGGGAATCCAATCCTTTTGGCTGGACAGCAGTCTGAAAATTTCAGCTCTTGAGCAAATAAACTTTATGGAAAAGTTAGTAAAGGAAGAGCTACCTTTTGAAGAAAAACATCAAAAAACGGTCAAACGGATGATGATACAGAATGAACAGGATGACTACACGCTTCATGGAAAAACAGGGACAAGGCTTTCGGATCTTGGGCTGGGATGGTACGTTGGATTTATTGATATAAAAAAGGATACCTGGGTATTTGCAGTGAATATCAACGGCTCTGGGACCGAAGCAAAAAATATAACACTCGAAACTTTAAAGCAAATGGGCATTATTGAAGTGGGGAAATAGGAACCTGGAAAATATTCGAGGAGTTATTTTTGAAGTCTTTTGTATTTTCAATATTACGCAAATCGGGCGCTTTTCTTTAATTAGAACGGCGTCTTTCTTTATGAACGGGCCAGATAATTAAATAAGATTTAAGTTATTTTATAGTAAAATGTAGGAGATATATAGGAGGGATACATATGAGTATTAGAAACTCAGCAAAAGCTATTATAATTAGTGGAGATTAGATTTTATTAACAAAAAATCAAGATAATGAGGGATATTTTTATCTTTTCCCTGGAGGTGGACAAGAACACGGCGAAACAATTCATAAGCAGCATATAATCCAGCTTGTGTTCTTTCGTGAATAATTTCTCGTTCAAATTCGGCCAACGCCGGTCTTTTTCTTGATCGAAGAAAAATTCAGCTGAGGGGTATTGTACCAAATAATTTACTTTGTTTTATTTTTCGAAAAAGTAAAGGTACAATTAATACTTATATAGTTTATTGATGATAAAAGATAATGAGGTAGGAAAAAAATGATTGCAAAAACAGAAGAAGATTTTAATGGTTTGAAGGAAATTGGCAAAATTATTGCCTCCATTAGAGATGAATTGGCACAAAGAACAATTCCTGGCATAACGACCAAAGAACTTGATGATATAGCCGGAGAACTTTTAGAAAAATCAGGTGCAGTTTCAGCTCCAAAAGGTGAATATGATTTTCCTGGCTATACTTGCATTAGTCTTAATGAAGAAGTGGCACATGGTATTCCGGGTCATCGGGTTATTCATGAAGGGGATCTAGTAAATATAGATGTATCTGCTTCAAAGAACGGTTATTTCGCAGATACAGGAATTTCATTTGTAGTAGGAGAAGGAGAAGAAGTATTAACGAGAATATGCGACGTTGCTAAAAAGGCATTTGAAGCAGGTCTAAAGAAAGCAAAACCCGGTTCCAAAAAAAGTAGAATCGGAAAAGCAGTATTCGAAACAGCGAGACAGCATGGATTCACTGTTATCAAAAACCTTACAGGACATGGTGTTGGACGTAGAATACACGAAGCACCTGACTATATTTTAAATTATAATGATCCATGGGATAATGAAATATTAAAGGAAGGGATGGTTATCGCATTCGAACCATTTATCTCAACCTTTGAAGAAGAAGTATTCCAAAAAGAAGACGGTTGGACCTATGCTACAGAAAAAAGCTATGTAGCTCAATTAGAACATACGATTATCCTTACTAAAAAAGGTCCGATTATTGTCACACTTTAATTCAAGCAATGAAGTTTCTAAAATTATAAGCCCTTATTTAGACTTTGTATTGTGAATAAATGTACTTAAACTAAACCAGCTAATAGTTTGTCAACATTTTTCAATAAAAACTTAAAGTATTTCATGCTAAACTAAATTTAGGCATGCCAAATAACCTTCCAATAT
>NZ_JBHLVO010000017.1:0-95136 GCF_042433335.1 Metabacillus herbersteinensis | reverse complement strand
TAAGATCCCTGAAAGATGATCAGGTTGATAGGTCTGAGGTGGAAGCGTGGCGACATGTGTAGCTGACAGATACTAATCGATCGAGGACTTAACCATTTATTATTACGTTAGTCGTGTGAATTCTGTTTAACCTGTTATCTAGTTTTGAGAGAACATATTCTTTCAAATGTAACTCTTCGGAGTTACACGTATAGCTCATTGTCTGGTGATGATGGCGAAGAGGTCACACCCGTTCCCATCCCGAACACGGAAGTTAAGCTCTTCAGCGCCGATGGTAGTTGGGGGTCTCCCCCTGTGAGAGTAGGACATTGCCGGGCAAAGAGGAAAAAGAGTTAGCAGAGATGCTGGCTTTTTTTTGTGTTTAAAAACTGAAGGTTCTTGGTGTTGAATAAGAATAATTTGTAAGAATCTTAATTGATAACCATATACAACTACTATCCCCGAGGCTTGAGAGAAGCGAAAAGATCAAGGAAGCGAAGAGAAAGAAGACCGGAGTGTGCGGGTTTGGCACATGAGGATCTGAGTGAACGAGCTGACGCAGAGATTTGAAGCTTATCGCAAGCCGACATCCGAGCACGGAAGTTAAGCTCTCAGCGCCGATGGTAGTTGGGGGTCTCCCCCTGTGAGAGTAGGACATTGCCGGGCAAGATGAAAAGGAGTTAGCAGAGATGCTAGCTTTTTTTGTGTTTTAAAAAATGAAGGTTATTGGTGTTCAGCAGGTATGATCAGAAAGAACAATAATTGAAAACTATATACACCTACTAGCCCGGAGGCTTGGGAGAAGTGAGTAAAGGAACTTCTACTAAGAGCGCCACGTCCTGTGGCAACGTAGAAGTTGCACGTCCATGTGCAGGTAAGAAAGCGAAGAGAAGGAAGACACTGGAGTGTGCGGTATTGGCATGAGGATCCGAACGTGCTGACATGGATTCAAAGCTATCGCAAGCTTGGGCCCCTGTGCACAACACAACATAGGAGTCAGCAGTCCATGTACAAGTCCTGTGAGAGTAGGGTGTTGCTGAGAAATGTGAAAAGAAGTTAGCGGGTATGCTGGCGTTTTAGGCAATAGACACAGTATTTTCAAGAGCTAGAAGGTTTAGAATACGTTTTTAGAGCTGTCGAAAAAGATGCTAATTTATCGAATCGTAGATAAACTGGAAATTCCGTAGATAAAATGGCCATTTTCGAAGATAAAACAATAAAAATCTTTTTAGCCCCCTTAATCATTTGGACACGAAACTAGTAAAAAAGTAAACTATTAATAGGATCTGAATGGATAAAATGGGGGCACGACCAATGAAGAAAATTGAAGTGATTGAGGATGTCAAAAAGAAATATGTGCGTATGGCATTAGAGACTGGAAACCTCTCTTCTATTGCTCGCAAAGCCGGTATTACACGCGATACTCTAAGGAGTTGGGTAAAAGTGTATGAAGATGAAATACGAGAGGTTATGGAGCAGGATGGTACGACTACCTTATCTGAACACCCTTCCAAAGATGAACTGATGGATAAATACGAAGTAGCGATGAAGCTGCTTGGGGAGAAAGAACTCGAAGTGGCACTGTTGAAGAACCTTTTAAAAAAAGACAACCCTCGATAAGGGAGCGAATCGAACTATTAAAAGTTTGGGCAGCTGAAGGATTTCCTTTGAAGAAAATGGCGGAAATATTGGAGGTGAACCGATCGTTGTATTATTACCATCAAACCGCTGAAACAGAAGAAAATGATTCGATTAAAAGAGGTCGTCCTATGCCTGGCTACTCTGTTACTAAGCCAGGAATTCAAGTTCCTGATGAACAAATTGAGGAGTTTCTGATGGAAGCTGTAGAAGGCGAGGAAGGAATGTATGGGTATCGTAAGCTGACTAATTATCTGAGAATAGAACATCAGCTTATAATTAGTCCAAAAAAGGTCTACCGTCTTTGTGATGAGCTGAATATTCTATTACCTAAGCGAAAAACTATTTCTTTTACCTAAGAAAATTGGCTAAACAACATGTAATTACACGGCCTAATCAATTATGGCAAGTGGATATTAAAGATGGATCGATAGAAGGTAGTGGTCGCTTCTTCTTTTTGGCAAGTGCCATCGACGTATTTGATCGGTGTATCGTTGGCTACTATCGTGGTTCAACGTGTCAAGCAAAAGATATTACATCTATGCTTCTAGAGGCTCTACTTAGGCGAAATGTGCACATTCCACAGCAGGAAGATGAAACAAGCATCATTGTAAGATCCGATAACGGACCTAAGTCATGCATTTGGTAAGTTTTGTGTGCATCAAAAAATTTATCATGAACGGATTCCGCCAAAGTCTCCAAATTTAAATGCCTTTATCGAATCCTTCCACAGTATTCTTGAACGTGAATGTTATCAACAAAACAGCTTTGAATGTTTTGATGATGCCTACTATCACGTTGATAAATTTATAGACTTTTATAATAAACGGAGATATCATGGCAGCCTAGATTATCTTTCTCCTGTCCAATTCCACGAGCTATACAAGGATAAAGGCTACCCAGAAGAAATGGCAGTTAGTTTATAAGCATTCATTTCTCCCTTCTCTCCAAATAAAGAAGGGGAAAATGAAAAACTAAGAACAACAAAGGAAAAGATAGTATGTGTCTAAATTAAGGGGGCCAAGCCGGTGAAAATGCCCCTTAATGTTTAGCCATAGAAAAGTCACGATTGGGGTAACAAATTGAATATCTAAAGAGAAAAATCATCGTTCCTCTTCGAAAAGGGGGCTTTTTTTAACATAGTCTAGCTATCACCCAGAAATTGAAGAGGATGCCCAAACTTTTCACCAAGATCACCTAACAAAATCGAAGATAATGCCCAACTGTCCTCAGATCACCCAACTGTCCTCAGAACGCCCAGCTCTCACACGAAATCAATGAAATAATAAAAAAATACAAACCCTGATCTCGAGCACAATTCCCAATCGCTCAATTTCCCCGCATACAAATATCTTTTTATAAAACAATAAGAATGTACCATTGTAACGTTCGGGAAACTTTAGTAAAATATGATCTGTTTCAAAAGAGTTTTAAGGAGGAGTTTAGTTGCTTGAAAACAGCTTCATAATGGTACTAATTATTTTACTAATTAATATTGTTTATGTTTCTTTATTTACAATACGGATGATTTTAACTTTGAAGGGGCGACGTTATTCAGCTGCATTTATTAGTATATTTGAAGTTGTTATTTATGTGGTGGGTCTTGGGTTAGTTCTCGATAATTTAAATGAAATTCAAAATTTGATTGCATATGCTGTTGGTTATGGAATAGGTGTAATTGTCGGAATGAAGATTGAGGAAAAGCTTGCTCTTGGATATATTACAGTCAATGTTATTTCAACAGAGTGTGATAAGGATTTGCCTAAGCAAATAAGAGACAAAGGGTATGGTGTTACAAATTGGATGGCAAATGGCCTTGAGGGTGATCGGTTGTCCATGCAGATCTTAACTCCTAGAAAATACGAGCTTAGGCTTTATCAAGCCATAAAGGAGCTCGATCCTAAGGCATTTATTATTGCGTATGAACCTAAGACAATCCATGGTGGATTTTGGGTAAAAGCAGTTCGGAAGGGGCGTCTTAACATATGACAACTAAGCCGAAAAAGCAAAAGTTTACCGTGGAAGAAAATGAAACGATTGATGATTGTTTAAATAGAATGCAAGCACAAGGGTATATGCCTGTTCGCAGAATGGAAGAACCAATCTTTACTGAAAGACAACATGATGACCAAATTGAAGTGGTACCTTGTGGAAGAAAGATTATTTTTGAAGGGAAACTACTATAAAGGCGAACGATAGCTGCATATTAATATGTATTGTTCAGATTTTGTCATTGACAGTGACGAGGATTGACTGATAAGATGAACAAGTAAATAAAACGTTTCACCTCATATAATGTTGGGGATATGGCCCAGAAGTTTCTACCCAGTGACCGTAAATCACAGGACTATGAGGGAAAGTATACGTATCCTGACGCTGGATTACATAAATGGTACATCCATGCCCAGAATGTATTGCTTTCTCTGTATTTTTGAGAAAGTCTACATTTCTGGGCTTTTCTCATTTTATATTAACAAGAAAAGGGAGGAACAGTAATGAATCCACAAGTTGGAGTGATTATGGGAAGTACTTCAGATTGGGAAACGATGAAGCATTGCTGTGACATCTTAGATGAATTGAATGTTCCATACGAGAAAAAGGTCGTCTCTGCTCATCGCACTCCTGACCTTATGTTCCAATATGCAGAAGAAGCGCGTTCTAGAGGTTTGAAGGTCATTGTTGCAGGAGCTGGTGGTGCCGCGCATTTGCCAGGTATGGTAGCAGCTAAAACAACTCTACCTGTAATAGGAGTACCCGTTGAATCAAAAGCATTAAAAGGTTTGGACTCTCTGCTCTCCATTGTTCAAATGCCTGGAGGGGTTCCGGTTGCAACGGTTGCAATTGGAAAGGCTGGTGCAACGAATGCTGGACTGTTAGCAGCAGAAATATTGGCGACAGTGGATGAAAGTTTAGCTGATCGTCTTGAAAATAGACGTAATGAGCTCCGAGCAAAGGTTTTGGAAAGCAGTGATCAACTTGTCTAATACAATCATTTATCCAGGAGCGACGATTGGGATTATCGGTGGTGGCCAGCTAGGTCGAATGATGGCAATTGCGGCTAAAAGTATGGGATATCAAGTTGCTGTCCTAGATCCAACTAAAAACTCACCATGTGGCCAAGTATCTGATCATGAAATCACTGCCGAATACAATGATTTAGATGCAATTAAAGAATTAGCCAAAATTAGTGATGTTATCACATACGAATTTGAAAATATTGATTATCAAGCCCTTAAATGGCTTGAAAAGCACGCCTACTTGCCCCAACAGAGTTCACTGCTACTCGTCACACAGGACCGTGAAACAGAAAAACAAGCAATCCAGAATGCTGGGGGAACTGTTGCGCCTTATGCAATCGTTAAGAATGAAGAGGAATTAGTACAGGCTATTCAAAAGCTAGACTTTCCATGTGTCTTAAAAACATGTAGAGGTGGTTATGATGGTAAAGGTCAGGCTGTTCTTAAAAATGAAAGTCATCTAGTTCAGGCAAAAGAATTGCTGAAGCATGGTACTTGCATTCTTGAAAAGTGGATTTCTTTTGAAAAAGAACTTTCCGTTATCGTAACTCGAAGTGGAAATGGAGAAACTAAGACATTTCCAGTAGCAGAAAACATTCATAAAGAAAATATTCTCTATCAAACCATCATACCTGCTCGTGTCCCAGATGAAATCATCTTACAGGCAGAGCAAGAAGCGACTAAGCTTGCCAATGCCTTTGATTTGATTGGGACATTGGCCGTTGAATTATTTTTAACCAGTGATGGAGAGGTTTTCGTAAATGAATTAGCACCTAGACCACATAACTCTGGTCACTACACGCTTGATTTTTGTGAAACAGATCAATTCGAGCAACAGATTAGGGCTATATGTAATCTACCGTTAGGTCGAACGACAATGATTCAAAAGGGGATTATGGTTAACGTATTAGGGGAGAATTTAGAATTGATAAATGAGCATCTTTCCATGCTAGCTAACGCTAAGCTGTACTTGTATGGAAAAAAAGAAGCGAACCCAAAAAGAAAAATGGGGCATATTAATTTCATCGGATCAAACCACGAGGAATTGTTAGAGAAAATAAATGTTTTATGGGGTCATAATCGAACGGAGGTACCAAAATGATAGAACGTTATACGAGACCGGAAATGGGTTCAATATGGACGGAAGAAAATCGCTTTCAAGCGTGGCTTGAAGTTGAAATATTAGCATGTGAAGCATGGGCAGAGCTTGGAGCGATCCCAAAAGAAGACGTAGCACTTATTCGCGAAAAAGCATCCTTTGACGTTGCCCGTATTCAAGAAATAGAAGAAGAAACACGCCATGATGTTGTCGCATTTACACGTTCTGTTTCTGAAACACTTGGTGATGAAAGGAAATGGGTTCACTACGGACTAACTTCAACAGATGTCGTTGATACAGCACTTTCATACGTTTTGAAGCAGGCAAATGACATACTTTTAAAAGATATTGAAAATTTCATAGCTATTCTAAAAAATAAAGCTCAAGAACACAAAAATACCGTGATGATGGGCCGTACACACGGTGTCCATGCTGAACCAACTACATTTGGGTTAAAACTCGCACTTTGGTATGAAGAGATGAAACGTAACTTAGATCGTTTTAAGCATGCAGCGACAGGAGTAGAATTCGGAAAGATCTCTGGAGCAGTAGGCACATATGCAAACATCGATCCTTTTGTAGAAAAATACGTTTGCGAAAACCTAGGTTTACAAGCAGCACCAATTTCGACGCAAACACTTCAACGTGATCGACATGCAGAATACATGGGAACCTTGGCTTTAATTGCAACTTCCATTGAGAAGTTTGCGGTTGAAATCCGCGCGTTACAAAAAAGTGAAACAAGAGAAGTAGAGGAATTCTTTGCAAAAGGGCAAAAGGGTTCGTCTGCAATGCCACATAAACGTAATCCAATTGGATCCGAGAATATGACTGGTATGGCAAGGGTGATCAGAGGTTATATGATGACTGCCTATGAAAACGTGCCACTATGGCATGAACGTGATATATCTCATTCATCAGCAGAACGGATTATCCTGCCGGACGCAACAATTGCATTAAATTATATGTTAAATCGTTTTGCAAACATCGTGAAAAACTTAACGGTTTTCCCAGAAAACATGAAACGTAACATGGACAGAACACTAGGGTTAATTTACTCACAACGTGTTCTACTCGCACTAATTGACACTGGCATGACACGTGAAGAAGCATATGACTTAGTTCAACCAAAAGCAATGGAAGCTTGGGAAAAGCAAGTGGCTTTCCGACAAATAGTAGAAGCAGAATCAGCAATTACAGACCGTCTTTCAAACGAAATGATCGACGATTGTTTTGACTACAACTATCATATTAAAAATGTAGACTATATCTTTGATCGTCTAGGTTTATAAAAGTTAAGAGAGGTGAACATGAAGTTACCTCTCTTTTAATATGAAATTTTCTAAAATTCCGTTATAGGAGGACTTCCGTTCATGAACATCGAAAAACAAGGATTACTTTACGAAGGAAAAGCCAAGAGAATATATGAAACGAATCAAGAAGATCTATTGTTTGTGTCCTATAAAGATTCGGCCACTGCTTTTAATGGGGAAAAAAAGGCTGAAATCACAGGTAAAGGACGCTTGAACAATGAAATCTCTACTATTATTTTTGAGGCTCTAAAAGCAAAGGGTATTGAAAATCATTTCGTTCAAAGAGTGTCAGAAACTGAGCAAATCGTAAAAAAGGTAAATATTGTTCCGATTGAAGTGGTTGTTCGAAATGTAATCGCAGGGAGTCTTTCAAAACGACTTGGAATTGAAGAAGGCACCGCAATGAAAAAGCCGATTGTCGAGCTTTACTATAAAGATGATGAGCTTGGAGATCCGTTAATCAATGAAGATCACGTGCAATTATTAGAAATTGCAACGGCTGACCAAGTTGAAACAATGAAAGAAATGGCTCTTAAGGTCAATGAAGTTTTATTGAACCATTTTGTAGCAGCTAAAGTGAGACTAATTGATTTTAAGTTAGAATTTGGATTAACAAATGAGGGTATATTATTACTTGCTGATGAGGTATCTCCAGATACATGCCGTTTATGGGATTTAAATACAAATGAAAAATTCGATAAAGATGTATTCCGTCGTGATATAGGTAGTTTAACAGATGCGTATGAAGAGATTCTAACAAGACTAGGGGGAAATCAGTATGTATAAAGTAAAAGTATTTGTAACGTTAAGAGAAAGCGTACTAGATCCACAAGGAAGTGTAGTGAAAAATGCTCTTCATAGCATGACTTATCAAGAAGTCCAAGATGTTCGCATCGGAAAATACATGGAGCTAACGATCGAAAAAACAGCGAAAGACATAGATTCAACTGTACGTGAAATGTGTGAGAAATTACTTGCCAATACAGTCATTGAAGATTTCAGGTATGAGGTTGAGGAGGTCGTTGCACAGTGAAGTTTGCAGTGATCGTTTTTCCAGGTTCAAACTGTGATGTGGATATGTATCATGCAATAAAAGATGAGCTTGGTGAAGAAGTAGAATATGTTTGGCATGATGCAACAGATTTAAGTGATTTTGACGCCATTTTACTACCAGGTGGGTTTTCATATGGAGATTACTTGCGCACAGGAGCAATTGCTAGGTTCTCAAATGTCATGAAAGAAGTTGTGAAAGCTGCTAACCAGGGGAAGCCCGTGCTAGGTGTGTGTAACGGTTTTCAAATTCTACTAGAAGTAGGGTTACTACCAGGAGCTATGAGACGTAACGAAGAACTAAAATTCATGTGTCGTCCCCTGGAATTAAAGGTTGAAAATAATACAACCTTGTTTACGAACGCATACGAGCAAGGCGAACACCTAACAATCCCAATTGCTCACGGTGAGGGCAACTATTACTGTGATGAACAAACACTGCAAACTCTTAAAGACAATAACAGAATCGTATTCACGTATAAAGATAATCCGAATGGTAGCTTGCTTGATATCGCTGGAATTGTCAATGAAAAAGGAAACGTACTTGGCATGATGCCACATCCTGAACGTGCCGTTGATCAGCTTCTTGGCAGCGCAGATGGTCTGAAATTATTTCAATCAATCGTAAAAAGCTGGAGGGAATCTTATGTCACTACTTCTTGAACCAACTACACAACTTATTAAAGATGAAAAAGTGTATCAGCAAATGGGTGTGAGTGATTATGAGTTTACACTCATTGAAAAAATTCTCGGTCGCTTACCTAACTACACAGAGATAGGTATCTTTTCAGTTATGTGGTCAGAGCATTGTAGTTACAAAAATTCTAAACCAATTTTAAAGAAGTTTCCAGTAACAGGTGAGAAAGTGTTACAAGGTCCTGGAGAAGGTGCTGGGATTGTTGACATTGGTGACAACCAGGCCGTTGTTTTTAAAATTGAAAGCCACAATCACCCATCAGCAATTGAGCCTTACCAAGGAGCGGCAACTGGTGTAGGCGGAATTATCCGTGATGTTTTTTCAATGGGGGCACGTCCGATTGCTATCTTAAACTCATTACGATTTGGTGAATTAACCTCACCGCGTGTAAAATATCTTTTTGAAGAAGTGGTTGCTGGGATCGCTGGATATGGTAACTGCATTGGGATTCCAACAGTTGGTGGTGAAATCCAATTTGACGCTTCTTATGAAGGAAATCCGTTAGTGAATGCAATGTGTGTTGGACTGATTAACCATGAGGATATTAAAAAGGGTTTAGCTAAAGGTGTAGGCAATACAGTGATGTATGTTGGTGCCAAAACAGGTCGTGATGGAATTCACGGTGCAACGTTTGCTTCTGAGGAGTTAACAGATGCTTCCGATGAAAAGCGCCCTGCTGTACAAGTAGGCGACCCATTTATGGAAAAGCTTTTGCTTGAAGCTTGTTTAGAAGTTATTAAATCTGATGCCCTAGTAGGGATTCAAGATATGGGTGCTGCAGGTTTAACCAGTTCGGCTGCAGAAATGGCGAGTAAAGCTGGATCTGGAATAGAAATGAACTTAAACTTAGTTCCACAGCGTGAGCAAGGTATGACAGCGTATGAGATGATGCTTTCTGAATCTCAGGAGAGAATGCTACTCGTAATTGAGCGCGGGAGAGAGCAAGAAATCGTTGAGCTCTTTGAAAAATATCAGCTTGAAGCAAAAGCCGTTGGAAAGGTAACAGACGACAAAATGCTTCGTCTTTTCCACAATGGCGAGGTCGTTGCAGAATTACCAGTTGATGCGCTAGCAGAGGATGCACCTGTTTATCATAAGCCTTCGAAGGTACCGAGTTACTATCATGAGTTTCAAGCAATGGAAGTTGAACCTATTCAGGTTAGTGACTACAAGCTAACACTAGTTAACTTACTAAAACAACCAACCATTGCAAGTAAAGAGTGGGTGTATGATCAATACGATTATATGGTTCGCACCAATACAGTTGTTGCACCTGGATCTGACGCAGCCGTGGTTCGTATTCGCGGAACGAAAAAAGCTCTTGCGATGACAACTGACTGTAATTCTCGCTACATCTATTTAGATCCTGAAGTAGGTGGGAAAATTGCTGTCGCTGAAGCGGCTCGAAATATTGTCTGCTCTGGGGCCACACCGCTCGCGATTACAGATAACTTAAACTTCGGTAATCCAGAGAAACCTGAAATCTTCTGGCAAATTGAAAAATCTGCAGATGGAATCAGTGATGCGTGCAGAACTCTTGAAACACCTGTTATTGGAGGGAATGTATCACTGTATAACGAAACAAACGGTACCGCTATTTACCCAACTCCTGTAATAGGCATGGTTGGATTGATTGAAGATACAGATTATATTACAACACAATTTTTCAAAGAAGCGGGTCATATCATCTATTTAATAGGTGAATCGAAGCCGGAATTTGGTGGAAGTGAGCTTCAAAAGCTTACATTTGGAAAGATTTTTGGAAAAGCACCATCCATTGATTTAGAAGTTGAGAAGAGCACGCTTGGACAGATTTCCTCAGCAATTCGCTCTAATTTAGTAGCATCTGCACATGATGTTTCTGAAGGTGGAGTTGCTGTTGCGCTATCAGAATCTCTTTTTAACACAAATGGATTAGGTGCAAGCGTAACTCTATCAGGAGATAACACGACAGCATTATTCAGTGAATCTCAAACGAGATTTATCGTATCAGTAAGTAAAGAAAATAGCTCAAAATTCGAAGAGCTTGTGGGTACTTCTGTGAAGATTGGTGAAGTAACAGCTACAAACCAACTCATTATTCAAAATACAACTCGGGAAACACTTGTCGACGCATCGGTTAACGAACTTCAAGATGCGTGGAAAGGAGCGATTCCATGCTTACTGAAATCAAAGGATTAAACGAAGAATGTGGTGTTTTTGGAATTTGGGGACATAAAGAAGCGGCACAAATCTCGTATTACGGTTTGCACAGCCTTCAGCACCGTGGTCAAGAAGGCGCAGGAATTGTGACAACAGACGGTGAGAAGCTTACGGCTATGAAGGGCTTAGGTTTAATTAGTGAGGTCTTTGCAGGTGGGAAGTTAAATGAGATGTCAGGAAAAGCTGCAATTGGCCATGTACGCTATGCGACAGCAGGTGGAGGCGGATACGAAAATGTCCAGCCCCTCCTCTTCCGCTCTCACAGTGGCAGCTTGGCGTTAGCCCACAATGGCAATATCGTAAACGCGAATCAACTCAAGCATCAATTAGAGAATCAAGGTAGTATTTTTCAAACAACATCAGATACTGAAGTATTAGCACATCTCATCAGAAGAAGCGGCTATTCATCTATAACAGATGGGATTAAAAATGCTCTAACAATGTTAAAAGGGGCTTATGCATTTGTCATTTTGACGGAAAATGAAATGATGGTTGCACTTGATCCGAACGGCTTGCGTCCACTTTCAATTGGGTTACTAGGCGACGCATATGTGGTTGCATCTGAAACATGCGCATTTGATGTGGTTGGCGCAAAATATGAGCGAGATGTTCAACCTGGAGAACTTTTAATTATCAATGATGAAGGCATTCGATCTGAGCGTTTCTCTATGAATATCAACCGTGCGATGTGTAGCATGGAATATATCTACTTTTCTCGTCCAGATAGCAATATCGATGGAATCAATGTTCATACCGCACGTAAAAACCTTGGGAAACGACTTGCTGTCGAATCCGAAATTGATGCAGATGTCGTTACAGGAGTACCTGACTCTAGCATTTCAGCAGCAATCGGTTATGCAGAACTGACTGGAATTCCGTACGAACTTGGTTTGATTAAAAATCGATATGTGGGCCGAACATTTATTCAACCCTCACAAGAATTGCGTGAACAGGGTGTCAAAATGAAGCTTTCAGCCGTACGTGGTGTGGTAGAAGGAAAGCGCGTTGTCATGGTTGATGACTCAATCGTCCGCGGTACGACAAGCAAGCGAATCGTAACATTGCTTCGCGAAGCAGGTGCAACAGAAGTACATGTGCGTATAAGTTCACCACCGATAAAAAATCCTTGTTTTTATGGAATTGATACATCTACACATGAAGAACTTATTGCCTCATCCAATTCAGTCGAGGAAATGCGTCAAATTATTGGAGCGGATAGCTTAGCATTTTTAAGTGTGGAAGGCTTACTCGAAGGCATTGGCCGTCCGTATGAGGATGAAAAAAGAGGTCAATGCTTGGCATGCTTTACAGGTAGTTATCCAACTGAGATTTATGCAGATACTGTGCTTCCACATGAAAAGCATAATTAAAAACATTTAAAGGAATCGCGTTCTTAAGAGTCCGTAGAAAACAGGGAAACGGACTCTAAAAACCCGATAAGTTCAACTAACCAAAATGAAGAAAATCACTTCATTCAGGAAGTTTCACAATCGCGTTCTTAAGAGTCCGTAGAAACAGGGAAACGGACTCTAAAAACCCGATAAGTTCAACTAACCAAAATGAAGAAAATCACTTCATTCAGGAAGTTTCACTAAGGAGGAAATCCAACTTGTCAAATGCATACAAGCAAGCAGGAGTTGACATTGAAGCTGGTTACGAAGCGGTGTCACGCATGAAAAAACATGTCCAACAAACAATGCGCGCAGGTGTCATGGGTGGACTTGGCGGATTCGGTGGGATGTTTGACTTAACAGAGTTGAATTATAAGAAGCCAGTTCTTGTTTCAGGCACTGATGGTGTTGGAACCAAGCTTAAGCTTGCGTTTATGGCCGATCAACATGATACAGTAGGCATTGACGTTGTTGCCATGTGTGTAAATGATGTTTTAGCACAAGGTGCCGAACCGTTGTTTTTCCTGGATTATTTAGCATTAGGTAAAGCTGAACCTGAAAAAATTGAGAGCATTGTAAAGGGAGTTTCAACAGGTTGCGCGGAAGCAGGCTGTGCGCTAATTGGTGGGGAAACAGCTGAGATGCCAGGTTTATATGATGCGGATGAATATGACATTGCAGGGTTTACGGTTGGGATTGTTGAAAAAGATCAGATCATCACAGGGGAAAACATTGAAGCAGGTCATGTGCTAGTAGGTCTTACATCAAGCGGCCTGCACAGCAATGGTTTTTCACTCGTTCGAAAAATCCTTTTAGAAAAACAACAACTAGATTTAAATGAGGTATACGAACCGTTAACACAAACTCTTGGTAACGAGCTTTTAACACCAACGAGAATTTATGTAAAACCAGTCCTAAGTGTTCTTAAACAATATTCAATCGACGGCATGGCACATATTACTGGCGGTGGATTTATCGAGAACATCCCACGTATGCTACCAGACGGTCTGGGAGCTGAAATTGATTACGGATCATGGCCAATTCAACCAATCTATGATTTTCTCCAAGAAAAGGGAGAGTTAAGTAGAGAGGAAATGTTTAATATTTTCAACATGGGAATTGGATTTGTACTTGCAGTGAAACAAGAGCAGCTTCATGGTGTCATCCAGGATCTTGAGAAAAATGGAGAAAAAGCCTTCATTATTGGTCGCGTCAAAGATGGAAACGGGGTTACATTTGGTGGAGGAAGCTTGCGATGAAGAATATCGCAATATTCGCTTCTGGAAGTGGATCGAATTTCCAGGAAATCGTCAATGAAGTGAATAAGGGCGCTGTACACGCTAAAGTCGCATTATTAGTGTGTGATAAACAAAATGCGGGTGTGTTAAATAGGGCACAACAAGAAAACATTCCTGCTTACTGTTTTCAACCTAAAAACTATGAAAACAAGGAACAATTTGAGCTGGAGGTTCTCACCAAATTAAAAGAACATAATGTGGAGTTCATTGTTCTCGCAGGGTATATGCGATTAATCGGTACTACCTTGCTCCATGCTTATCCTACTAAAATCGTTAATATTCACCCTTCTCTCCTCCCAGCTTTTCCTGGAAAGCACGCGATTGAACAAGCTGTTGAAGCGGGTGTGAACCAGACAGGAGTAACAATTCATTTTGTGGATGAAGGAATGGACACAGGACCTATTATAGCCTAAGAAGCAGTAGAGATTAACAGTGAAGACAGTATTGAATCAGTAACAAAAAAGATTCAAAAAGTCGAGCATACACTTTATCCAGCTGTATTACATGAGTTGCTTTCAAACTAACAAACAGGAGTGAAACAAGTGACAGTTAAACGCGCATTAGTAAGTGTATCAAACAAAGAAAATCTTGTTCCATTTGTAAGTGAGCTTATTAAACTAGGTGTTGAGGTTATCTCCACGGGAGGAACGAAAAAACTACTCCAAGAGAGTGGATTAAATGTTATCGGAATTTCAGAGGTAACAGGATTTCCCGAGATCATGGATGGCCGTGTCAAAACACTTCATCCGAATATTCATGGTGGTTTACTCGCTGTTAGAAGTAACCCAAGTCACATGAACCAACTTCAAGAAAACAATATTGAAACAATTGATATGGTAGTTGTAAATTTATATCCATTTAAAGAGACAGTTTCAAAAGAAGATGTGCTTTTTCAAGACGCAATTGAAAACATTGATATTGGCGGTCCATCGATGCTTCGTTCAGCAGCTAAAAACCATCAAGACGTGACAGTTCTGGTTGACCCAGCTGACTATGCATCTGTTTTGAATGAGCTTAAAGAAGTAGGAGAAGTCTCTCTTCCACAGAAGCAAAAGCTAGCTGCAAAGGTTTTTCGTCACACAGCAGCCTATGATGCTTTAATTGCAGAATACCTAACAAACGTTGTAGGCGAAGAAGAACCTGAAAGTGTTACCTACACATTTGAAAAAAACAATCACTCCGCTATGGAGAAAATCCTCATCAAAGCGCAACGTTCTATCAAAATCCTTTTACACCTGTAACTTCGATTGCAGCGGCTACTCAGTTGCATGGGAAAGAATTATCTTACAATAACATTAAAGATGCAGACGCTGCGTTACAAATTGTCCGTGAATTTTCAGAGCCAGCAGCTGTGGCAGTAAAACATATGAATCCTTGTGGAGTAGGCGTTGGTTCAACAGTTGCCGAAGCTTTTACACGTGCATATGAAGCAGATTCTACATCAATTTTTGGTGGCATTGTCGCGATTAATCGTGAAGTAGACCTAGAAACAGCAGAAAAACTACATGAAATCTTTTTAGAAATAGTCATAGCACCATCGTTTAGTTCAGAAGCTTTTGAATTGCTTTCATCTAAAAAGAATATCCGGTTATTAACGGTTAATTTTGAAGGACAAGGCAAGCAAGAAAAACAATTAACATCTGTTCATGGAGGGCTTCTAGTCCAAGATGAAGATGTATTATCTTTTGATGAAAGTAACATCACAATTCCAACAAAGCGTGAACCCTCTGAACAAGAATGGAAGGATTTAAAGCTAGCTTGGAAAGTTGTCAAGCATGTGAAATCAAATGCCATTGTTTTAGCAAACGATGAAATGACAGTCGGAATTGGAGCGGGTCAAATGAACCGTGTAGGCTCAGCAAAAATTGCGATTGAACAAGCAGGAGAAAAAGCAAGCGGAAGCGCAATGGGGTCAGATGCATTTTTCCCAATGGCTGACACAGTAGAAGCAGCAGCAAAAGCAGGAGTAACCGCAATTATCCAACCAGGTGGCTCCATCCGTGACGAAGACTCAATCCGCATGGCAGATCAGTACGGAATTGCAATGGTGTTTACAGGAGTAAGACATTTTAAACATTAATTGGATCTTGATAACTCTGGATTAGATGAAAAAGTGGTTGAAGCCTGTCTTGTAATTTGTCGAAATGTGTCGAAATGTGTCGACTGGCCGGCATTTTTGATAGAAGTGGCCGATAAAGTATCGTAAGTACCTATATAGTGGAAATAAACATCTAAAAAAGCAACTAACGTGGCCTGAAAAACCAAAGTTAGCTGATACTTATGTGAAGCGAACGTTAAAAGCACATAGTCTAATCTCTAATCACCATTTCTTCACTAAATATAACCAAATATCCTTAGCGAGGTGTCAAAAATGAAGGTTCTCATAATAGGTCGAGGCGGGCGCGAACATACACTTGCTTGGAAGTCCGCACAAAGTAAGGATGTAGAAATCGTTTTTGTCGCACCTGGAAATGACGGTATGACCGATTGTGCAACAATCGTGCCGATCGATGAAAACGACATAGAGAAATTAATTCAATTTGCTCAAACAGAAAAAATTGATTTGACAATTGTAGGGCCAGAAGTTCCTTTATTAAACGGGATTGTCAATCAATTCGAGGCTGAAGGTCTTGCTATCTTTGGACCTACAAAAGAAGCGGCACTCATTGAGGGAAGCAAAAAGTTTGCAAAGGACTTGATGGTAAAATACAACATTCCGACAGCAGACTATGCTTCATTTACCTCATTAGATGAAGCAAAAAGCTATGTTGAAGAAAAAGGAGCACCAATTGTAATCAAGGCAGACGGATTAGCAGCGGGCAAGGGTGTAACAGTCGCTGAAACTGTCGAAGTTGCCATAGAAAGCTTACATGAAATGCTTCAAAACTCGAAGTTTGGAGCAGCCTCTCAGTCAGTTGTCGTCGAAGAGTTTTTAGCAGGTGAAGAGTTTTCTCTAATGGCTTTTGTTAAAGGGGAAACTGTGTATCCAATGGTGATTGCTCAAGATCACAAGCGAGCATATGATGGTGACTTAGGCCCGAATACAGGCGGAATGGGTGCGTATTCTCCAGTACCACAGATTTCCGGGCAAGTAATAGAGACAGCAGTTGAAACAATTCTAAAGCCTGTAGCTAAAGCGATGGTGGAGGAAGGGCGTTCATTTACTGGAATTTTATATGCCGGGTTGATTTTAACAAATGAGGGACCTAAAGTAATTGAGTTCAATGCGCGTTTCGGCGATCCAGAAACACAAGTCGTGGTACCACGATTGGAGTCGGATTTGATTGAAATCCTTATAGCCATTCTAAATGAAGAAAAAGTAGAACTTTCTTGGTCTGACACAGCAGTTCTAGGAGTTGTGCTAGCTGCAAAGGGCTACCCTGAGGAATACGAAAAAAATGTTCCAATCGGAATGTTTACACATGAAGAGGAAAGTGCAATTGTTTTCCACTCAGGAACGAAAAAAGATCAGAATGAGTTTGTTACGAACGGTGGCAGAGTTATTGTTGTATCCGCTTATGGAAACACAATTCAAGAAGCTCAAGAAAAAGCGTATAAAGTAGTAGAACAAGTAGCCACTCCAGCACTCTTTTATCGAAAAGATATTGGGGAAAAAGCAATTAAGTACGTCGGTTCTTGATATAAACAAATAACAAGGCAATAATACCACCAATTAAAGCGATTAAAATGAATGACATATCAGTAAGATATTCTAAAAACACATGAATCACTCCTTTTTATTGAGGGTGACATATACTATAACTGTATATGTCACCTTGTCTTAAAAAAGCTTGCTTAAGAAGGATTATACGTTTCCCCTTCAACAACCATTTCATAATCATAGTCTTCATCATCAAAATCAAGATCTGTATAGTTTTCAAACAAGAAAGTGATCGGACAAAAGCGCAAAACTCCTTCTGCCACCTTCATTGCCCCTGCAACCATAAGTAGCAACAACGATTCTCTCCAAGGCTTTTTACAATATTTCACCGTCGCCCAAGACAAAAGTGTCAACCCACACGTTATCCGAATTAACGCATTCACAATCCCGATGTTTGGTCTTACCATTATTATTTCCCCCTTTATAATAATTTGTTGTAGAAAGTTCAGAAAACAGTAACATTCTTTAATGCGTTAATAAATCCCATATGTTAACATAGTACTAAGTAAGTGAAATGGAGGGTTGCTTATGCCCGAGAAGAAGTTTTATTGGAAAAACACCCAAATAAGAGAACATATTGATGTAATTTCAAATAAATTAGCACCAACAACTCTTTTAAAAAATACGTGCTATTTAAATCCTTACCTAAGAAAATGGGTCAAGGCTCATATCTGGATCTATCTTGACCGAATCGTGTATGTTGGCGACAAACTTCCAGAGCATACTGAAAATATGGAGCTTATTGACTGTGAAGGTAAGACGGTGGTACCAGGTTATATTGAGCCACACGCACACCCATTTCAATTATATAATCCCCTGTCGCTCGCAAAGTATGTGTCTCAATATGGAACGACGACATTGATATGTGATAACCTTTTTTTGCTTTTACAATCCAGTGAAAAGAAAGCGCTTTCTTATATTTCTGACTTAAATCAATTTCCTTTCCATTTTTATTGGTGGGCTAGATATGACCTACAAACAGAAGTTCATTCAGAAGAGAAGATTTTATCACATGACAGCATGAAAAAATGGTTAGAACACGAATCTGTCCTACAAGGAGGAGAGCTAACAGGGTGGCCGAAACTTCTTGATGGCGATGATTTAATTCTTAATTGGATGCAAGAGACAAAGCGAAAAGGAAAACGAATCGAAGGTCATTTTCCTGGCGCATCTGAATCAACCCTTTTAAAGATGAAGCTATTTGGAACCGATTGTGATCATGAGTCGATGACTGGTCAAGATGTTCTGGGCCGTTTGATGCTAGGTTACACAGTTTCGCTTAGGCATTCCTCAATTAGACCAGATTTACCAAAGCTTTTACAAGAAATGCATGAACTTGGTGTAAACTCATACGACCATCTTTTTTTACAACGGACGGTTCAACTCCAACCTTTTATAAAGACGGTATGATGAACCTATGTATTGAAATTGCTTTGAAAAACGGGGTGCCAGCGATAGATGCGTACAATATGGCAACATTTAATAGCGCAAAATACTATCACCTAGACGATAAGCTAGGAGTCATTGCACCTGGAAGAATTGCGTCACTTAATATTTTAGAATCAAAAGAAAATCCTAATCCAATTTCGGTTATGGCAAAAGGAGTCTGGGTCAAAAAGGATGGAAAAGATAAACAAATCTACGATTATCCAAGTTGGAGTGATGATCACTTTGATCCATTATCACTGAATTGGGACTTATCAATTGACGATTTACAATTCTCAATGCCGCTCGGAATGAAGATGAGAAATGCAGTAATCATGGAGCCATATTCCATTACTATTGATAGTGCAGTTGATGAACTTTCAGAGAATCACGACGAAAGCTTTTTAGCACTAATAGATAAAAATGGTACTTGGCGTTTGAATACAATGATTAAGGGTTTTGCCAAGCATGTCCAAGGATTTGTAAGTTCGTATTCAACGACAGGTGACATCATTGTGATTGGAAAGAAAAAAAGCGAGATGCTTAACGCGTTTCATCGCATGAAAGAAATTGGCGGTGGAATTGTCTTAGCTGAAGAAAGGGGAATTCTCCATGAAATTCCGCTACAACTAAATGGAGGCGCTTCCATTGAGTCTCTTGAGGTCATAATGAAACAAGAGCAACAGCTAGATGCAGCATTAAGAGAAAGAGGATATCACTTTAACGATCCAATCTATTCACTGTTGTTCCTGTCTTCAACCCATTTGCCATATATAAGAATCACACCAAGAGGTATTTATGATGTGATGAATAAAATGGTACTCTTTCCGTCGATAATGCGTTAAACTATAAAAGTATGAACAAGTACGAAAAAGAGGTTGTGTGACTAAGCATGAAGATAAAGTTCATCTTTGGAATTATGACAGTGTTTCTTTATTTAAGCGCTTGCAATAACAATGAAGATAAAACTAAAACTGAGCAGCCTGTGGAAGAAGAACCAACATCTGCTGTCGTTGAAGAAGAGAAAGCAGTATATCCATTAACAGGAATAGAAGCTGAAGCTGAAATTAATCAACGTGCAGTAGCGGTTATGATTAATAATCATCCAGATGCTAGACCACAATCTGGACTTCATAAAGCTGATATCGTTTATGAAGTATTAGCGGAAGGAAACATTACAAGATTTTTAGCCATCTTTCATAGTGAGATTCCTGATATTATTGGTCCTGTTCGAAGTGCGCGAGATTACTATGTTGATTTAAGCAAAGGTTTTAATGCTTTATATATAAGTCATGGTTGGAGTCCTGATGCTCGCGAAAAGCTAGAATCGGGAGAAGTAGACTTTCTAAACGGGTTATTTTATGATGGAACACTTTTTTGGAGAGCAGATCACAGAAAGGCCCCACATAATTCGTATATCTCAGCTGAAAATATTGCAAAGGGTGCAGAAGCAGAAAACATTTCTCTAAATGAAGATGTTGAACCGTTTAAATTTTTGACAAAAGAGGAATTAGATAGTTTACAAGGTGAATCTGCAAAAAAGGTTGTTATCAAATATGACAATTCACCGACATGGCAAGCAACATATGAGTATAATCAGGAAGAACAAAATTATACAAGGTATAGTGCAAATGAACAGACCGTGGATTTAGAAAGCGAAGAACCGATTATATTGGATAATATCTTAGTTGTTGAAATGCAACATGAAGTGATTGATAATGCTGGACGCCGAGGAATAGACCTTACATCTGGTGGAAAAGCAATTTTACTACAAAAAGGGATTGCCGAAGAAGTTCATTGGGAAAATCAAGATGGACGGATCATTCCAGTAGCTAACGGAGAATCAATAGAGTTTGTACCCGGAAAATCGTGGATAAATGTTGTCCCGAACATAGAAAATGCCTATTCTGATCACTCGTAATAACTAAAGGAGAATGATTATGCAAATTGAAAAGCTAAGAGGAAAAGGACTCGATCAATTATTTGAATCAGTGCTATCTTTGAACAATTTAGAAGAATGCTATCGATTTTTTGATGATCTTTGTACAGTAAATGAAATTCAGTCTTTAGCGCAGCGCCTTGAAGTTGCCCGCATGCTACGCGAAGGGTTTACCTATCACAAAATCGAATCTGAAACAGGTGCCAGCACTGCAACAATATCCCGCGTAAAACGCTGCTTAAATTATGGAAACGATGCATACACAATGGCTCTTGAACGAATTCAAACAGAACAAACTAAAGAGTAAGAACAAAAGCGCGGGGCGCCTTGTTCAGCCCCGACAAGCATACCTCGAGGCAGTCAAGAACGCGACGTCCTGTCGCATTAACTGCACTAGCACGTCCTGTGCGTCGGGGCTAGGCGCTGGAGCTGGATGCAGAAACGCATACTAAGTTTGAAATTCATATGAAGTTTGATGGTAATTAAAAAGGAATGCAATCCCTAGCGGATGATGCATTCCTTTTTAATTACCTTATTTTCGTGTTAATTCCACAACCTTCTACATTTTTTATAGCATTAAAATTTGTTATAATAAAAAGATGGACATTAGTAAGTCGTGGTGACTAGAAAGAAGTCACTGAAACGGAGGAGTACTTCATGTATGACATTACCGAGTGGAGACATGTGTTCAAGCTCGATCCGAATAAAGAAATAAGTGATGAACACCTTGAGTTAATTTGTGAATCTGGAACAAATGCGGTTATGATTGGTGGAAGTGATAACATTACACAGGATAATGTTTTGGCGATCATGTCTAGAGTGCGCCGCTATCTTGTGCCTTGTGTGTTAGAAGTTTCCACGATAGACTCAATTGTACCGGGTTTTGATTTATATTTCATACCTACCGTTTTAAATAGTAGAAAAACAGAGTGGATTGTTGATTTACATCACGAAGCTGTTAAGGAATATGGCGACATTATGAGCTGGGATGAAATGCTTGTGGAAGGCTATTGCATTCTAAATGAAGACTGCAAAGCCGCTACATTAACCGAGGCAAAAACCGATTTAACGATAGACGATATTAAGGCATACGCGCGTATGTCAGAGAACATGTTCAAACTGCCTATCTTCTACTTAGAGTATAGTGGTAAGTTTGGAGATTCCGAAGTTGTAAAAGAAACGAAATCAGCATTAAATCAGACAAAGCTTTTTTATGGTGGTGGAATTACATCCCCCGAACAAGCAAGAGAAATGGGAAGCTATGCTGATACAATTGTAGTAGGCAACATAATTTATACCGATATAAATTCGGCATTACAAACGGTAAAAGCTGTAAAAAATTAATTGCATCGAGGACTAAACTTGATGTAAAATAGAACATATGTTTGTTAGGGCGGTGACGGAAGATGCAATTTTTATCAAATCAATTGCTAACTGGATTAAATGATATGCAACAACAAGCGGTGAAAGCAACGGATGGTGCGCTATTAATTATGGCGGGTGCCGGAAGTGGGAAAACACGTGTGCTTACACATCGCATTGCTTACTTAATGACTGAAAAAGAAGTCGCTCCATGGAATATATTAGCGATTACCTTTACAAATAAAGCATCTCGGGAAATGAAGGACAGAATTCAACGTATTTTAGGCCCTGGTGCAGATGATATTTGGATTTCAACGTTTCACTCTATGTGTGTCCGAATTTTACGTCGTGATATTGATCGAATGGGCTTCAACCGTAATTTTTCAATTCTAGACACAACCGATCAGCTATCTGTTATAAAGACGGTACTAAAAGAAAAAAACCTCGATCCTAAAAAGTTTGAACCAAGAAGCTTATTAGGATCCATTAGTAGTGCTAAGAATGAGCTCATAACTCCAGAGGAATATGATAAATCAGCAGCTGGACCTTATGAGCAAGTGGTTAGTGATATCTACCGAGATTATCAAAAGAAACTAAGAAAAAACCAATCACTCGACTTTGATGATCTAATTATGATGACCATTCAATTGTTTCAAAGAGTGCCTGAAGTTCTTGAATTTTATCAACGGAAATTTCAATACATTCATGTCGACGAGTATCAGGATACAAACAGAGCACAATATATGCTGGTTAAGTTGCTTGCCTCTCGATTTAAAAATCTATGTGTTGTTGGAGATTCGGATCAATCAATCTACCGTTGGCGCGGTGCGGATATTGCCAACATTCTTTCGTTTGAAAAAGATTACCCGAATGCAAATGTAATTTTGCTAGAACAAAACTACCGCTCAACAAAACTAATCCTGCAGGCGGCAAATCAAGTCATTCAAAAGAATGCAAACCGAAAGCCAAAAAACCTTTGGACCGAAAACGCTGAAGGATCCAAAATTTCTTATTTTCGTGCGGATAGTGAAGCGGCAGAAGGACAATTCGTTGCAGGGAAAATTAAGCAGTTCGTTGACGCAGGTAAACGAAAGCTATCTCAAATTGCAATACTTTACCGAACAAATGCTCAATCACGTGTTATAGAGGAAGTACTATTAAAATCCAACCTTAACTACACAATCGTCGGCGGCATTAAGTTCTATGACAGAAAAGAAATTAAAGACCTTCTTGCTTACTTAAAACTAATCGCCAACAATGATGATGACATTAGTTTAACGCGAGTCATCAACGTGCCCAAAAGAGGCGTAGGTGCGACATCAGTTGATAAAATTGCCAACTACGCGGCTGCAAACGATATTTCAATGTTCCGCGCTCTTGAAGAAATTGATTTTATTGGCGTTAGTGGACGTACCATCAATGCCTTAACTGAATTCCGAGATCTTGTGCGCAACTTAACCAATATGCAGGATTACTTATCTGTTACAGAACTAGCAGAAGAGATTATTGATAAAACAGGCTATCGTGAGATGTTGAAGCAAGAAAAAACGCTTGAAGCACAAAGCCGTCTAGAAAATATAGATGAGTTTTTATCTGTTACTCAAAACTTTGAAAAACAAAACGATGACAAAAGTCTTGTCGCTTTTTTAACGGATTTAGCGCTCGTTGCAGATATCGATAAATTAGAGGAAGATGAACAAGAAGACAAAGAAAAGGTTGTCTTAATGACTCTGCATTCAGCAAAAGGACTAGAGTTTCCGGTCGTATTCTTAGTGGGACTAGAAGAAGGTGTATTTCCACATAGTCGTTCCTTAATGGAAGAGGATGAAATGGAAGAAGAACGCCGTCTTGCTTACGTTGGAATTACAAGAGCCGAAAAAGACCTCTTTATAACAAACGCCCAAATGCGCACACTTTACGGTCGAACAAGCATGAATCCTGAATCACGGTTTATTTCGGAAATTCCAAGTGACTTAATTGATCATTTACATGAACAGAAAAAAGACTTCAAATCGCCATTTTCGCAAGCTCAACGCCGACCTGAGAAACATCCACCAGTCTCAAGACCAATTGCCACTTCAACTGGCGGAGACGAGATTTCGTGGGGTGCCGGAGATAAAGCTGAGCATAAAAAGTGGGGAACTGGAACGGTTGTTAGTGTAAAAGGTACAGGTGAAGGAGTAGAGCTTGATATTGCCTTTCCAAAACCAATCGGCATTAAAAGATTGCTCGCTAAGTTTGCACCGATTACTAAAGCGTAAGATGAAAGAATGAAAGGGCTGGAAACGTCATGAACAAACAAGAGGGAACAGCACGTGTCGAAGAGCTTCAAGAGCTTTTAAACGATTATAACTATCACTATCATGTTCTAGACAAGCCGAGTGTGCCTGATTCTGAATACGATAAATTAATGAACGAATTGATTGAGTTGGAAAATTCATTTCCAGAGTTAAAATCCTCTCATTCACCTACACAGCGAGTAGGCGGCGCGATTCTTGAAGGCTTTCAAAAGATTGAACATAAAACGCCAATGCTTAGCCTAGGGAATGCGTTTGATGAGCAAGAATTAAGGGATTTTGACAAACGCGTTCGTAAAGTAGTTGGTGATGATGTGGGGTACATGGTTGAGCTCAAAATAGATGGACTGGCTGTGTCCCTTCGATATGAAAACGGAAAGTTTGTTCAAGGCGCAACACGTGGCGATGGAACGATTGGTGAAGATATCACGGAGAATCTTAAAACGATCAAATCAATTCCGCTTCGCACAAAAAAGAACGTTTCAATTGAAGTTCGTGGTGAAGCGTTCATGCCTAAAAAGTCATTCGAAAAATTAAATGAAGCCAAGATTCAAGCGGAAGAAGAGCCGTTTGCGAATCCAAGAAATGCGGCAGCAGGATCGCTTAGACAGCTTGATCCCAAAATTGCGGCGAAACGAAATCTTGATATTTACGTCTATAGTATTGCAGACCTTGGCGAGACAGGTGTAACAAAGCAAAGTCAAGGACTCGATCTCCTTGAAGAGCTTGGTTTCAAAACAAATCGCGAACGCAAGAAATGTCAGAGCATTGACGAAGTGATCTCACTCATTCAGCAATTTCAAGAAAATCGCGCTTCGCTAGCGTACGATATTGATGGAATCGTTATAAAAGTAGACTCACTTCAACAGCAAGAAGAACTAGGTTTCACAGCGAAAAGCCCTCGTTGGGCAGTTGCTTATAAATTTCCTGCTGAAGAAGTAATGACAAAGCTGCTAGACATTGAATTAAATGTTGGTCGAACAGGTGTGATTACACCGACTGCCATTTTAGAACCTGTACGAGTTGCCGGGACAACCGTCCAGCGTGCTTCTCTTCATAATGAAGACTTAATACGAGAGAAAGACATCAAGCTAGGGGATTATGTTGTTGTAAAAAAAGCCGGCGATATTATCCCTGAAGTTGTTAACGTATTAGTAGAACACCGAACGGGTGAGGAAAAAGAGTTCTTGATGCCAACGAATTGTCCTGAATGTGAGAGCGAACTGGTACGGATTGAAGGAGAAGTCGCGTTACGTTGCATCAACCCTAAATGCCCAGCACAAATAAGAGAAGGCCTTATTCATTTTGTCGCTCGAAATGCGATGAATATAGATGGATTAGGAGAAAGAGTCATTGCACAGCTTTTCCAAGAAGGATTAGTAAGCAATGTTGCCGATATTTATCGTTTAGAAAGAAATCAACTCCTTCAGCTAGAACGAATGGGTGAAAAGTCAACTGACAACTTACTAAGTGCGATTGAGAAGTCAAAGGGAAGCTCACTTGAAAAGTTACTTTTTGGACTAGGCATTCGACATGTTGGAGCAAAGGCAGCTAAAACATTAGCACAGCATTTTGAGACAATGGAACGATTGCAAAATGCTTCAAGAGATGAGATTATTGCGATTAATGAAATAGGCGACAAGATGGCTGATGCAATTGCAACTTATTTTGAAAATCCTGAGGTTCAGCAGTTGATTTTAGAATTACAGTCACTAGGTGTTAATCTCAACTATACGGGTCCAAAGCTTATTAAAATAGAAGAAAGTGACTCCTACTTTGCTGGCAAGACAGTCGTTTTAACAGGAAAGCTAGAGCAGCTTTCAAGAGATGAAGCAAAAGCAGGAATAGAAGGATTAGGTGGGAAAGTAACGGGGAGTGTGAGCAAAAGCACAGACTTAGTCGTTGCAGGGGAAGCGGCTGGAAGTAAGCTAAGCAAAGCCGAAGATTTGAACATTGAAGTTTGGGACGAGGCAAGGCTCCTAGTAGAATTAAATAAATGAGGTGTGTACCACTTTGAAAATTAAACGAATAATGGCGCTAGCAAGTTGTTTGCTATTAACAGCTTGTGCACCAAGTTTTGGAGAGCCAGAGGAGATCGTTCAAGAGACAGAAGATGAGTCAAAAGAACAAGCCATCATTCCAAAGTACAATATATCGGATTCGTATTATAAAATGATCCTTCCATTTAAGGAAGGGGAGGCAAGAGGATTAGTAACCGAAAGATTGAATACGAGACTCGACATTGATGAGTTTGAAACAGGATTAATGCGTATCGCACAAAGCACATTTTCTACCGAAAACTACCTCTATCAAGAGGGCCAATATCTAAAGGAAGATACAATCCGCAGCTGGCTAAGTAGAAAGCTTACAGGTGAACGTTTAGAAAAGGCACAAAAGGATGCGAAGGATGAGGATGAGACGTTCTCAAATTTAGGTCTTAATCCTCCTGAATCAACAGCAAAAACTGAGGATGAACGTAATGAAGAAAGTCCGATTTATTTAGCACATATGCTTGAGCATAACTACTTAATTCGCAAAGATGAGAGCACCGTTGAATTAGGCGGTGTCGTAATTGGTCTTGCTCTTAATTCGGTTCACTACTATCGTCAAGAAGCTGGCTATCCTAGAGAACGTGAAATTGACCGAAAAGAATTACAAGCTCAAGGAGAAAGAATAGCACAAGAAGCTTTAACTCGAATTAGGTCGACAAAAGGATTGGAAAAAGTGCCGATTGTGTTCGCTCTTTACGAACAGGAGGCTAAATCATCCATAGTACCTGGAAACTTTATTGCGAGTACAGTGGTAAAAGAAAATAGTAACAGCGTCGGTGGCTGGGAATCAATCGATGAAGAATACTTTTTCTTTCCATCTCCTGAAGGCACAGAAGCCTACAGAGACGATGCAACGATGTTTAACCGTTTCAAAACAGACGTTGATGAGTTTTTCCCGAATTACACTGGTGTCATTGGTAAAGCCTATTATAAAGATGGAGAATTTCAGGAATTGAAAATTGAAATTCCAATGCAATTTTATGGAAAAGCTGAGGTTATTGCATTTACTCAGTTTGCAACAGGAAAAGTGATGGAGTACTTCCCAGACTATATTTCTCTAGAAGTAAATATCACATCAACAAGTGGTCAAGAAGCACTCATCCTACGAAAGCCTGGCCAAGAAACACCGACTGTACACATATATAAATAACATAGAGGGAGTGGCGAGAAACCACCCTCTTTTACATGAAAACGATCTACATAAATCAATGCGTATTTATCTTATAATTGCGACTATTAACACATTGTTTGAAACTCTGATCAGGTATCAGTTAGAATGATACATGTAATCGTTTTATTTTTATAATTTATAAAACGAGAGACTTCTAAAGTATTGAAGTCATTGGCAAAAGGTGCAATTTGTGCATGCGCACAGTCTTTACGTAAATTTCACTATTTAGGAGGCGAAGGGCAATGGTTGTACAATATAAACATGAGCCATTTACTGATTTTTCAGTTGAAGGAAACAAAAAGGCGTTTGAAGAGAGCTTACAATTGGTAGAATCCTATTTAGGTCAAAATTACGATTTAGTAATCGGTGGAGAGCGTATCTCTACTGAGGATAAAATTGTTTCTGTTAACCCAGCGAATAAAGAAGAAGTAATTGGTACCGTTTCAAAAGCAAACCAAGAGATTGCTGAAAAAGCGATGCAGGTTGCGGATTCAACATTCCAAACATGGCGCAAGTCAAAACCAGAAATGCGTGCAGATATCTTATTCCGTGCTGCTGCAATTATCCGTCGTCGCAAGCATGAATTTTCTGCAATCCTTGTCAAAGAAGCAGGAAAGCCTTGGAAAGAAGCGGATGCAGATACTGCAGAAGCAATTGATTTCTTAGAGTATTATGGACGTCAAATGTTGAAATTAAAAGATGGTATTCCAGTTGAAAGTCGTTCAATGGAGTACAATCGTTTTAACTATATTCCACTAGGTGTAGGTGTAATCATTTCACCTTGGAACTTCCCGTTTGCAATTATGGCTGGTATGACAACGGCTGCTGTTGTAGCTGGAAACACCGTTCTATTGAAGCCCGCTAGCACAACACCGGTTATTGCTGCGAAGTTCATTGAGGTTTTAGAACAAGCGGGATTACCTGCAGGTGTTGTTAACTATATCCCAGGTAGTGGTGCAGAAGTGGGAGATTATTTAGTTGATCACCCTCGTACTCGTTTTATTAGCTTCACAGGATCACGTGATGTAGGTCTTCGTATTTATGAGCGTGCATCCAAGGTTCACCCAGGCCAAATCTGGTTAAAACGTGTTGTAGCAGAAATGGGCGGAAAAGACACGATTGTTGTTGATAAATCTGCTGATCTAGAGCTAGCAGCACAATCAATCGTTGCATCTTCATTTGGCTTCTCAGGTCAAAAATGCTCTGCATGTTCACGTGCAGTCGTTCTTGAAGACGTTTATGATCAAGTGTTAGACAGAGTAGTAGAGCTTACAAAAGAATTAACTGTTGGCAACCCTAATGATACTACACACTTCATGGGACCAGTTATTGACCAAGCAGCATATGACAAAGTTATGAGCTATGTTGAAATTGGCAAACAAGAAGGTAAATTAGTTGCTGGTGGAGAAGGAGACGATTCAAAAGGATTCTTCGTTCAACCAACAATCTTTGCAGATGTAGCTGAAAAAGCTCGCCTGATGCAAGAAGAAATTTTCGGACCAGTTGTGGCATTCTGTAAGGCAAAAGACTTTGATCATGCGATTGAAATTGCAAACAACACAGATTATGGCTTAACAGGTGCGGTACTTACAAACGATCGTGCAAACATCGAAAAAGCGCGTGAAGATTTCCATGTTGGAAACCTTTACTTCAACCGTGGCTGTACAGGTGCTATCGTTGGATACCAACCATTTGGTGGATTCAACATGTCAGGAACAGATTCTAAAGCTGGCGGTCCTGATTATTTGCTACTTCACTTACAAGCAAAAACAACATCTGAAACATTGTAATATAAAAAGCGCGGGGCGCCTTGTTCATCCTTAGGCATAGCATAAGGAGATTCTAGGGTAGAAGGCGTTCTTTGCCTTCAATTTAGAATTGACTTATGACCTCGAGGGGCTAGGCGGTGGCAGTCAAAAAAGCGACGTCAATCGCCATGACTGCACTAGCACGTCCTGTGCATCGGAGCTGGACTTGCGAAACTCAGGCTTAGTACCAAATCTTATACTTTCTGATCTGATAACAAAAAAGGCTAACTCATAATATTGAGTTAGCCTTATTTTAAAAGATAAGAAAGTATAAGTTTTTTGTACTTAGTTTTTGTGTCTAGCTCCAGGCGCCATCGGCTCGAGGTCATAAGCCAATCCGTCCAGAAGGTTAAAGAACAACCTTCCAGCCGGCTCGTCTTATGCTTGTCGCCGATAAGCGGGCGCCTTGCGCTTTTCTTATGTATAAATTAACCCTTCCAATAAAAACGTCCGTCTTTTTCTTCATCAACAGAGGAAGTATACTGATCTTCCTTACTTTCTTGAGGAGCCTTAAATTCCTCTTGATTTGTTTCTCTAGCAACGATGACTTCGGAATCAGAATGTGGAGCATTACTAATCTTTTGAATTAATTCTAAAGTAAGTTGATTTCTGTTACGAAACTCACTTAAAAATAGGGAAAAAGCGATAAAGGCACCACCGCTGATAATACACTTAATATATGGATCCAAGCCATAGGTGCTTTGCATCAGCACCATACTTAAAGATTGTCCACTATACATTTCCTGCTCGTCCTTAAATGTTTGAAAAACAAGAGAGTAATGCTGAATAATACCTACACCGCCAGCAATAATCAAAAACGCTCCAAATCCGACAAGAAACTTTTTCAAAAATTCCCACTCCTTTACAAATTTCTCTGTTTCAATTTTAACAGAATCTTTAGGGAATTAAACTAACAGAATACAAAAAAGGCTGACATTTTGTGGAGTCAGCCCCTTTTGTATGTCTGAATTTATTTTGTTGCTTTCCTCAGAGTGTCTTTCATTTCGTCAAACGTATCCTCAACACTTTGCGAAGGCTCTTTTGTTAGCAAGCTGACCACTAAGGCAGCAAGTAAACTTAAGAAGAAGCCTGGAATCATTTCATACATAAACTCTTTTAATGGAGCAATGCTTACCCAAATAAGAACGGTAACAGCTCCAACGACAATACCAGCTAAAGCTCCCCATTTGGTCATTCGCTTCCAATACAAGCTTAGTAGAATAGCAGGACCAAACGCAGAACCAAAGCCAGCCCATGCATATCCAACAAGATCCAAGATTGTATCGTTAGGATTAATTGATAAGATAATCCCAATAATTGCTACTGCTAAAACAGATAATCTTCCTATGAGAACAAGTTCCTTATCAGAAGCGTTGCGACGTAAGAATGCTTTATAAAAATCCTCTGTCACAGCACTAGACGTAACGAGTAGCTGAGAAGATATTGTACTCATAATTGCAGCGAGAATGGCCGCGAGTAAGAATCCAGTAATAAAAGGATGAAATAATACTTCAGAAAACATAATAAATACCGTTTCCGGATCATCAAGTGTTGTATTTGTCTGTGATGTATATGCAATCCCGACAAGACCAGTGAACATGGCACCGAGAACGCCGATAATCATCCAGCTCATTCCAATTCGACGAGCAGGCTTAAGTTCATGAATAGACTTTATTGCCATAAAGCGAACGATGATATGTGGTTGACCGAAGTATCCTAATCCCCATGCTAATAAAGAAATAATTCCGATAAATGAAGTACCTGTAAAGAAATTTAATAAACTAGGATCAATGTTGCGAATTTCTGTAAAAGCAGGCTCTATTCCACCTACATTCGTAAAAGCAACGATCGGAACTAAAACTAAAGCAATAAACATAATTAAACCTTGAACAAAGTCAGTTAAGCTTACTGCTAAAAATCCCCCAAACAATGTGTAGGCAATGACAACTCCAGCTGTTAAAAATAAACCAATCTTATAATCCACTCCAAAAGCCGACTCAAACAATGTACCACCTGAAACCAATCCTGCAGATGTATACAAGGTAAAGAAAACAAAAATAACAATTGCTGAAACACTACGGAGAATTTTGCTCGTATCGTTAAAGCGATTTTCGAAGAACTCAGGAATTGTAATTGAATCGTTGGCAACTTCCGTATACGTACGTAGTCTTGGAGCTAGGAGTAAATAATTTAAATAAGCACCAATCGTTAATCCAACCGCTAACCATAAACTTGATAATCCTGTAACATACATCGCACCCGGTAATCCCATGAGCATCCATCCACTCATATCAGAAGCACCTGCTGATAATGCTGTAACAGCAGGACCGAGACCACGTCCACCCAACATATAATCATTTAAGCTAGACGTCTTCTTGTAGGCATACCAACCGATTAAAAGCATGCCAATCATGTAAATAGCCAAAGATATTAAAATTTCTACTTGCACCAAATCTCTCCCTTATTGTTTTTTTACATCGGGAAGATTATTTACGCATCCCTAGGAATGTCTCCTAATTAAAAAAAAGTGCAAAAAACATAAGGATTCCTTATTTCATATAATGCATAATCGAAAAAAAGTTTGCGTAAATATCCTCGTTGATGTTACCGTATCCAACTTTTGGCTTACGGTTTTAAACCTAACAAACATTTCCCTAACATTCAAGGAACTAAACATAATCTAGGTGACTGTTAATCTCTTGT
Source organism: Metabacillus herbersteinensis (assembly GCF_042433335.1). Lineage (NCBI taxonomy): Bacteria > Bacillati > Bacillota > Bacilli > Caryophanales > Bacillaceae > Metabacillus > Metabacillus herbersteinensis. Next base: position 63,035 of record NZ_JBHLVO010000017.1, on the reverse strand, counting down.
AGTAACTAGCCTTAACATAAAGAAAGCGTTTTCATATAAAAATAAAGTAAAAATATTCTGAATATTAAAAGGTGGCCATTATCAGTAAAGCCTACCCCTATTTTACAACATGCCACAACAGGTGCCTATTTAATAGAAGGACAAGAATAAGCTTAGGCAATTTAAATGAGTCATACATAAGATAGATGGAGAGAATTTGCCTATTTGGAGGAGGAAAAAAAGTGAATGACCCAATGAAAAAGATGAATGACTTTTTTCAAAGTCGACCGAAACGAACACTATTAGACTCAATCGATGCTTACCTTAGTCAGAAACCTTTATCAAATAATATTCCAACTGAAATTGTTGAAAATGAACATCAATTTATCATAACTGTTGAAGTGCCTGGAATACCTAAAGAAGACATTGATGTGGAAATCCTTGGTGAAGATGTTTGTATAAAAATTAAGGAACAAAACCACAATAACCGAACTATCGGTGGAAAAAAGTATATTCACATTCCACAGCATGTTTCAAAAGCAAATATGAAAGCAGTTTACCGTCATGGACTTCTTGAAATTTCATTAATGAAAAAGAAAGCAAAGAAAATTGAGATTGAATAAAAGGGAGACCGCTAGTAATTGAATCTGGCGGTTTTTTTAAATCCTTGAAATAGCGGCATTTCTTGCCATAACGAATGCAATTTTGATATGATCAGTGTATTGTGATTGTACGATTTTTGGAGGTGGAGAGATGTCTCGTATTTCAGAGGAAGAAGTAAAACACGTGGCAAACTTAGCGCGGTTAGCGATTACAGAAGAAGAAGCACAAATGTTTACAAAACAGCTTGATGCAATTATCACGTTTGCTGAGCAATTAAATGAACTAGACACAGAAAACGTTGAACCAACATCACATGTTCTTGATATAAAAAATGTGATGAGAGAAGATGTAGCGAAAAAAGGATTAAACATAGAAGAAGTTGTCAAAAACGCCCCAGACCATAAAGATGGGTATATTCGCGTTCCAACAATTCTAGAATAAGAGAGGGTGAGAACATGTCGTTATTCGACCATAAACTGTCAGAAATAAAAGAACTTCTACATAAAAAAGAAATCACTGTTACTGATTTAGTTGATACTTCATACAAACGAATCGCTGAAGTGGACGGGCAGGTGGGTGCCTTTTTAACCCTAAACGAAGATAAGGCACGGACATATGCAAAAGAGTTGGACGAAGCAGTCGGAACTCGTGATCAGTTCGGCTTATTATTCGGTATGCCAATCGGAATTAAGGACAACATTGTTACAAAAAATCTCAGAACAACATGTGCGAGTAAGATACTCGATAATTTCGATCCAATCTACGACGCAACCGTTGTAACACGCCTAAAAGAAGCAGAAACTGTCACAATTGGTAAGCTAAACATGGACGAGTTTGCGATGGGATCTTCAACTGAAAACTCAAGCTACAAAGCAACAAAAAATCCATGGAACTTAGAAACCGTACCTGGTGGTTCTAGTGGTGGATCGGCAGCTGCTGTTGCTGCTGGGGAAGTGCCATTCTCACTTGGATCAGACACAGGTGGATCGATCCGTCAGCCGGCTGCCTTTTGTGGAGTTGTTGGATTAAAGCCTACATATGGTCGTGTTTCTCGTTTTGGTTTAGTCGCATTTGCATCGTCACTCGATCAAATTGGCCCTCTGACACGAAATGTAGAAGATAACGCGTATCTCTTACAATCCATTTCAGGCCATGACGAAATGGATTCAACATCTGCAAACGTTGAAGTGCCTGACTTTTTATCATCATTAACCGGTGATGTAAAAGGCTTGAAAATCGCAGTTCCTAAGGAATACCTAGGTGAAGGTGTTAGTGAAGAAGTAAAACAATCAGTTCTAGACGCGCTTAAAGTATTGGAAGGTATGGGTGCAACCTGGGAAGAAGTGTCCCTCCCACATTCTAAATACGCACTAGCAACCTATTACTTATTATCATCATCAGAAGCATCGGCCAATCTATCTCGTTTTGATGGTGTACGTTACGGTCATCGTACCGACAATGCGAAGAACTTAATCGATTTGTACAAGCAAACACGCTCTGAAGGCTTTGGAGACGAAGTCAAGCGTCGTATTATGCTTGGAACATTTGCATTAAGCTCTGGATATTATGATGCTTACTATATAAAAGCACAAAAAGTTCGTACTTTAATAAAACAAGATTTTGAACAAGTGTTTGAAAAGTTCGATGTTATTATCGGGCCAACAACACCAACACCAGCTTTTAGAATCGGTGAAAATACAAAAGATCCGCTAACCATGTATGCAAATGATATATTAACAATCCCAATGAACCTAGCTGGAGTACCAGCTATCTCTGTACCTTGTGGACTTTCTAACGGCTTGCCACTTGGTTTGCAAATCATCGGAAAGCACTTTGACGAAAGCACCATCTACCGTGTTGCACACGCATTCGAGCAAGCAACCGACCATCATAAAGCAAAACCTGAATTGTAAGGGGGGAAAACAATGAACTTTGAAACGGTAATAGGACTTGAAGTCCATGTTGAATTAAAAACTAATTCAAAAATCTTTTCCGCAGCTCCTAACCAATTCGGCGCTGCACCAAATACTAACACGAGCGTAGTAGAATTAGGTTACCCGGGTGTGCTACCAGTATTAAACAAAGAAGTTGTTAACTTTGCAATGAAAGCGGCCATGGCTCTTAACTGTGAAGTCCCAACTGAAACGAAGTTTGACCGTAAAAACTATTTCTATCCAGATAATCCAAAAGCGTACCAAATCTCTCAATTTGATAAGCCGATCGGCGAAAACGGTTGGATCGACATCGAGGTAAACGGTGTTACGAAACGAATCGGAATTACCCGTATTCATATGGAAGAGGATGCTGGAAAGCTAACTCACACAGGTGATGGATATTCACTTGTTGACTTTAATCGCCAAGGCACACCTCTTGTTGAAATCGTCTCAGAACCAGACATTCGCACACCAGAAGAAGCTTACGCATACTTAGAAAAATTAAAATCAATCATTCAATACACAGGCGTATCTGATTGCAAAATGGAAGAAGGGTCACTACGTTGTGACGCCAATATCTCTTTGCGACCAATAGGCCGAGAAAAGTTTGGAACAAAAACTGAACTAAAAAACTTAAACTCGTTTGCATTCGTTCAAAAAGGACTTGAATACGAAGAAAAACGTCAGGAAAAAGTACTGCTTTCAGGCGGAGTGATTGAACAGGAAACGCGTCGCTATGACGAAGCAAACAAATCGACCGTCCTAATGCGTGTTAAAGAAGGTTCTGACGACTATCGTTACTTCCCAGAACCGGATCTCGTGTCGATTATTATCGACGATGAGTGGAGAGAACGCATTCGCGCAAGCATCCCTGAGCTCCCAAATCAACGCCAAAAACGCTATATCGAGGAACTTGGTTTGCCGGAATATGATGCAAAGGTATTAACAATCACAAAAGAAATGTCCGATTTCTTCGAAGAAACAATTAACTCAGGTGCAGACGCTAAGCAAGCATCCAACTGGATCATGGGTGAAGTCTCAGCTTACCTGAATGCAGAACAAAAAGAGCTTCATGAACTTGCGTTAACACCTGTTGGATTAGCGGGTATGATAAAGCTAATTGAAAACGGTACGATCTCATCAAAAATTGCCAAAAAAGTCTTCAAAGAACTAATTGAAAACGGTGGTAGCGCAGAGCAAATTGTTAAGGACAAAGGACTCGTCCAAATCTCTGACGAAGGAACACTTCGCAAAATCGTCTCTGAAACACTAGACGCAAACCCACAATCAATTGACGATTACAAAAATGGAAAAGATAAAGCGATTGGCTTCTTAGTTGGTCAAATTATGAAAGCAACAAAAGGACAAGCAAATCCTCCAATGGTTAACAAGATACTATTAGAAGAAATCGTCAAAAGGTAAACCTGGAGGGCTGACTCAGCATTGGAGGAAGCCCTCAACAGGTTGTCAAATATCTCCCTCACGTTCTCTCTTCCTAGTGCATATGCAAAACCCTCCTCCCCTAAATTAAATGAGGAAAGCTGATAATCTAAACTAGTTACTTGCTTATTCAAAATGTAGGAGTATAATTATTTTTTGGCGAAGAGTTTAAGAAGAAAATTAGGGTATATAACTCTATCAAGATGTTTTATATTACATTCTAACTAGGATGATGAGGAAATGAAAAAAGCAAGAATTATCTATAATCCAACTTCAGGGCGCGAAGCCTTTAAAAAATATTTACCAGAGGTTCTCGAGAAATTTGAACAAGCTGGCTTTGAAACATCTTGTCATGCAACAACCTGTGAAGGTGACGCAACAAAGGCGGCAAAAGTGGCTGCTGAACGTGGCTTCGATTTAGTTGTTGCAGCAGGTGGAGACGGTACCCTTAATGAGGTTGTTAACGGAATTGCTGAGCTAGAAGTCCGTCCACAAATCGCGGTCATACCAGTCGGTACAACCAACGATTTTGCACGTGCTGCTGGCATTCCATTAAATGACATACCCAGTGCAGCTGATGCCATTCTGAAAGGAATTGCAAAGCCAATTGACATTGGACTGGTTAACGACCAATACTTTGTAAACATCGCAGGTGGAGGACGCTTAACCGAGCTAACCTATGAAGTACCAAGCAAGCTGAAAACGGTGATTGGACAGCTCGCCTACTACTTAAAAGGAATCGAAATGCTTCCTAGCATACGCCCAACTGAAGTCGAAATCGAGTACGACGGAAAGCTCTTTCAAGGTGAAATCATGCTCTTCCTCGTCTCACTCACGAACTCGGTAGGCGGCTTTGAAAAGCTAGCACCAGACTCAAAGTTAGATGATGGATTGTTTGACTTGCTCATTTTGAAAAAAGCCAACCTAGCCGAATTCATCAAAGTCGCAAGCATGGCTCTCCGTGGTGAGCATATCAACGACGAACACATCATCTACACAAAAGCAAACCGCGTAAAGATTTCTACTAAAGACAAGATGCAGTTGAATCTGGATGGAGAATACGGGGGATTACTACCTGGAGAATTCCAGAATCTCTATCGACATATTGAATTTATCATGTCTGAGGATAAAGCTAGACAGATGGAAGAGTAGGAGTTTTAATAACACATGAATGGTTTTCGTAATGGAAAACCCCCATGTGTTTTTTTGTTATTTATTGTCATGCAAAGTGATGTATAATTAAGGTAACCAACCAGTTGATTATGAGGAGGAGATAAGGATCAAAAAGCTAGAAGGTTATGACGCAGAAGTAATTAAAGACATCTTTAAAGAAGGAGAAGCTGTTTGTGAAATAGATGGGAGAAGATTCTATTTAACAGTTTCAGAATTCCCTGAGAGTACTGTTAGAGAGGATGTAGAAGCAGACCCAGAGTTAAAGCAAAAATTACTTAAGGCTAAAAAGAACGTAGTGGACGGTAAAGTTTATACAACAGATGAAGTACTCAAACTGATTGAGCAAGGTAAAGTGTAAAATGAAGGTAACATGGACAGAAGAGGGATTAGAGAGACTGAGTAGTATTCAAAGCCAGTACTTCACTTCACTAGAGACAATAACATACAAAAAACGTTTATTACTAAATATAGAAGAAAAGATTCTACTACTAGGAAAAAGTATTCCAGCTAGAGAACAAGGATGGGAAGGAAGTTATAAAATTATAGTTGATAAATTTATTGTTTACTACGCTTTTTCTGCTAACCAAGATACTTGCTACATTGAATATTTCAAGCACTCACGACAACAAAGCTAGAAAAACTAGTAATCGTTGTAATGAGTGCTTATTTTAATTCCTAGTCCATAATAGGCATATTCGTTTTCCAAATAGGAAGTATGATAAAATGAATGAATCATTCAAGAGTAAAGGAAGAAAAAAATGGCTAAAATACAAGCACCAATCAACAAAAATGAATACTACGATGTTACATTCGAAGACCTCACCCATGAAGGTGCAGGTGTTGCAAAAATAGATGGTTTTCCGATCTTCGTTCCAGATGCACTACCAACTGAAAAAGGTAAAATTAAAATAGTCAATGTAAAAAAGGGATTTGCATTCGGCCGTTTAATCGAACTTCACGAAGAAAGCAAAGACCGCACAAATGCCCCATGCCCGATCTATAAACAATGCGGCGGCTGTCAGCTCCAACACTTAAGCTACCAAGGACAACTCGACTTCAAGCAGAAGCAAGTCAGAGAAGTACTCGCACGAATTGGCAAGCTAGACATGGAACGAGTAAAAGTTCATCCAACCCTAGGAATGAACGATCCTTGGAACTACCGTAACAAAGCCCAAGTACCAGTTGGCGAAAGAGAAGGCGGGCTAGTCGCAGGCTTCTATCAACAAAGAAGCCACGAAATCATTGACATGGAAAAATGCCTCATCCAACAATCCGAAAATGATAACATCGTACAAGCTGCAAAAGAAATCTGCCAAAAATACGGTGTCAAAGCCTACAACGAACCAAAACACAACGGCTGGCTCCGCCACATCATGGTTCGCTACGGCATCATTACAAAGGAAGTTATGATTGTGTTCGTCACAAAAACAGACGACTTCCCACATAAAAGCAGCATCATAGCCGAACTAACAGAAAAATTCCCAACAATCAAGTCAGTCGTCCAAAACATCAACCCAAAACGTACTAATGTCATCTTCGGCGACCAAACAAAGGTCCTCTGGGGAGAAGAATACATCTACGACTACATCGGAGACATCAAATTCGCGATCTCAGCAAGATCATTCTATCAGGTGAACCCTGAGCAAACGAAGGTTCTCTATAACAAAGCGTTGGAGTATGCAGATTTAACTGGTGAAGAATCGGTAATTGATGCGTACTGTGGGATCGGAACGATTTCATTGTTCCTGGCTCAAAAAGCCAAACGAGTTTTTGGTGTCGAAATTGTACCAGAAGCGATTGAAGATGCTAAGCGAAATGCAGAGTTAAATGGAATTGCGAACGCAAAATTTGCTGTTGGTGAAGCGGAAGTTGTCATTCCTAAATGGTATCAGGAAGGCAATAAGGCCGATGTGATTGTTGTCGATCCTCCTCGTAAAGGCTGCGATGAATCTTTGTTGAAGACGATTTTGAAGATGAAGCCGATGAGGGTTGTTTATGTTTCTTGTAATCCGGCTACATTGGCGAGGGATCTTCAAGTGTTAGAGCAGGGTGGATACACGACGGTTGAGGTTCAGCCGGTGGATATGTTTCCGCATACGGTGCATGTTGAAGCGGTCGTGAAGATAATGTTAAAAGAAGGCAACTGACCCATATGGAGTTGCCTTTTACTTCTATTAGATGGACTGAAAGGCAACTCTAATCAAAGTAGCCTGCAATGTTTAAAATATAGATATCTAGAGGAATAATGGGTTTAACAGTTCAAGAATGGATGCCTTCAGAATTTATTAGTTAAGGCTAGTTTTAGAGGTGTACCAGGAACTTAGGAAAAATAATCTAAACGTTTATATTTACTTTCAGTAATTAAATTTGGCATTATGATGTCTTACTTTCAGTGAAAATCTAAACGTTTATAATTTAGGAGTTATGCAAAAATGGATTCGAAACCAAATATCCAGGATGTAGCGAGGCTTGCTGATGTTTCAATCGCGACAGTATCGAGGGTGATCAACAACCAGGATGGTGTGAGGAAAGCAACGGAGGAAAGGATTCTTAAGGCTATCGAGGAACTAGGTTATATTCGCAATGCAGCTGCCAGAACCATGAAACGAAAAGAAACCAACACGATTGGTGTCATTGTGCCTGACATTAAAAACCCGTTCTTTCCCCTCGTAATGGCTGGGATTGAACAGAAAGCCCGGGAGAAGAATTATTTCACCATTCTAAGCAGCACAAACGAGTCACCGGTTATCGAAGAAAAAATTGTCAAGAATTTCATTGAACGCGGCGTGGATGGGGTCATTATCACGACGGCCGATGAAAATGGCGAACATCTGAAGCTGCTCCAGGAGCAGAATATACCAACGGTGGCAGTTGACCGTAGCATCAAAAGCTTTGAGGTAGACACTGTCCTTGTCGATAATGTAAAGGGAGCGTATCAGGCAGTCCAGCACCTGATTCTTCAGGGGCATCGGAAAATAGCTATCATTTGCGGTCCCCAAAATACGACTCCAGGTTTTGAGCGGTTCCTAGGCTATAAAAAGGCAATAGAGGACTATAATATCCCTCTCGACGAAAGGCTTGTGGTGCAAGGAGATTTTGGAGAGCACAGTGGCTATCTGGCAACAAGGCAGCTTAGAGAACTGGATGAAAGGCCAACAGCGATTTTTTCATCGAATAACTTGATGACAATTGGCTGCATGAAGGCCTTGGATGATTTGAACTGGAAGCTTGGCTATGAAGTGTCGTTCATTGGTTTCGATGATGTGGATATAGCGACATTCCTGAATCCGAAACTGTCAGTCGTGGCAAGGCCGATGAAGGCGGTTGGTGAAATTGCTTTTATGTTCTTGCATGAAAGGATCAACTTTAAGGAAGCTCTTCCGAAACGCCAATATTCACTGCCTCCAGAGCTAATCATCAGGCATTCCTGCCGTCTTATGAAGAAGTAAGTTGAAGAGCGTTGCTCCATCCGTTAAATGGATGGGGTCTTTTTACAAATAAAAAAGATAGGTCCTAGTATTCGTATCTCCTCCCACAATTTAAATTCTTCTTTTCAAGACGGCGGCAGGCAGGTTCTATTTTTTTCTCTAAAAGGTTTATCTGTGGCTTTTCACGTTTTAAGCTATTGCATTTAATTTTACAACTGGCTCTTTTTTGAAAACGCATTCAAAAAAACGCTTGCCACTTTTAGAGTAAGGTGATAATCTAGATTCAGGAACAAATCTAAACGTTTACATTTAATTGTTTAGTTAAACTTACTATAAAACTTGTTACAGCGGTATATTTTTCGAACAAATCTAAACGTTTACATTTTTATGTTTGAATCCTAATATTATGGGAGTTCGAATTCGGAGGTCTCGAGTGACAAGGTTCACTGCGGATCATCAGACAAGTCCTGCCGACTAGTGAAGTGTGTATTTTACCACGTGAATAAAAATGCTTTCAATGAAATTGATCCGGACACCAACAGTTGAAAGGGTGTCTGCTCATTTTTCGCAAATGATAGCGCTTTTACACAATAAATTATCAAAACGAAAAGGAGAATTCTTATGAACAACGCAAAAATGATTGACCACACACTATTGAAGGCAGATGCAACGAAGGAACAGATTGTGGAGCTTTGTGCAGAGGCAAGGGAAAACGGGTTTGCATCTGTTTGCGTGAATCCTTCATGGGTAAAAACTTCAGTAGAAGAGCTTGCAGGCAGTGATGTAAAGGTCTGTACGGTTATCGGCTTTCCACTTGGGGCGTCTACCTCGTCTGTAAAAGCGTTTGAAACTATGGATGCCATTAAAAATGGAGCAACAGAAGTGGACATGGTTATTTCAATAGGGATGCTGAAATCGGGTAATGATCAGGCTGTGGAGGAAGACATTCGCATGGTTGTCGATGCAGCATGTAGAAAGGCGCTTGTTAAGGTAATCATTGAAACTTCGTTGCTTACCGAAGAAGAAAAAGTGCGTGCCTGCAAAATGTCCCTGCGTGCCGGTGCTGACTTTGTCAAAACATCCACAGGATTTTCAACAGGAGGAGCAACAGTGGAAGATGTCGCACTTATGCGCAGTGTTGTCGCGTACAAAGCAGGTGTGAAGGCATCGGGCGGCATCCGAGACCTGAACGACCTAATGGAGATGGCCGAAGCAGGTGCGAACCGAATGGGTACAAGCTCCGGCGTAAAGATCATGAAAGGTGAAACGGTTGAGAGCGGATATTAAGGTCACTTCATCGATTATAAAAATTCACTTATAAGGAGAAAAGAAAATGACAAGCAAAAACTTGATTCAGCTGCCGGACGGCTATTTGAATCGAACTCCCATTTTTCAATTTATCCTCTTGTCGTTACTGTTTCCTTTATGGGCGGTAGCAGCCAGCCTGAATGATATCCTCATCACGCAATTCAAGCATGTGTTTGAGTTAAGTGATTTTGCAAGCGCTTTAGTCCAAAGTGCATTTTACGGCGGATACTTTCTGGTAGCGATACCAGCTTCCATGGTTATCAAAAAGACGAACTATAAGTTTGGGATTATTACAGGCTTGCTGTTCTATATTGCGGGATGCACATTGTTTTATCCGGCTTCAGAGATGGCAACATATACGATGTTCCTATTCGCGATTTTCTCCATTGCCATCGGCCTTGGTTTCTTAGAAACAGCTGCAAACACATTCAGTTCCATGATCGGGCCGCGCCAGCATGCAACACTTCGTTTGAATATTAGCCAAACGTTTTATCCGATTGGAGCAATTTCCGGTATTTTATTAGGAAAATACCTTGTTTTCCAGGAAGGTGCAAGCCTTGAAGCACAAATGGCCAATATGACTACTGAAGAAGCGCATGCTTTTGGACTACAGATGCTTCAGCATACACTTGAACCATATAAATATATTATTTTTATTCTAATCGGTATATTGATAGTATTTGTTTTTACTAAATTTCCTTCCTGTAAACCCTTTTCAGCCAAAGCAAAGGCATCTGAAAAATCGCCTAGCCTTTTGCAGACACTTAAGTATCTGGCTGGAATCAAAAACTTTCGCAAAGGAATTGCTGCCCAGTTTTTATACGTAGGAATGCAGGTTGCGGTTTGGTCGTTTACTATTCGCCTGGCACTTGATCTAAACCCTGACATTAATGAACGTATCGCTTCGAACTTTATGGTGTTCAGTTTCATTGCTTTCTTCGTTGGAAAGTTTATAGCCAACTTCTTAATGACTCGCTTTACTCCGTCAAAGGTATTGGTTTTTTATTCAATCATAGGTGCAGCAATGCTTGCCTATGTATCATTCGTTCCAAACATGACTGCTGTATATGCGGCTGTTGCCGTGAGCATGCTATTTGGACCTTGCTGGGCGACTATTTACGCGGAAACGCTTGAAGTTGTTAAGGAAAAGAAATATACAGAGTTGGCAGGGGCAATCCTCGTCATGTCACTCATTGGTGCAGCAATTATACCAGTAACCCAGGGATTCGTATCAGATCATTTTAATTCGATGCAACTCTCATTCCTTATCCCTATGGCTTGCTTCATCTATATTGGTTTCTATTTCTTTGGAAAAATGAAACAGAATGATGCAACACAGAGTGCCGGAGACCCACTAAAGATGGCTCAGTAAGAAAACCTGATTTGCAAGGGCGGCCGTATTCCGGCTGCCCTATCGTTTATATAGGAGATGAATTGAAATGACATCTGGAGTAGTTGAATTGCAGCGTGATTATTATACAGATAGTAGCAAGGTGATTTTTCGAAACGACGAAATGACAGCAAGTCTATTCCGTTATCCGTCAGGTGTGGAAGCGATCGAGCTTAAAAATTTACGGGGCAGGATGGTTGTCCTTCCTTATATGGGCCAGATGGTCTGGGACTTGGTGTTTGATGACGTAGACCTGAAAATGAAAAACATGTTCTCCCAGCCGAAAAAGGCAGCTAGAGTCATTGATACATATGGCTGCTTTGCTTTTCACTCAGGCTTGATCCGCAACGGCTGTCCTGGACCAGAGGACGACCATGACCTGCACGGCGAAATGCCGTGTGCCAAAATGGACAGAGCCTGGCTTGAGATAACGGACGAGGGCATTAAAATCTGTGGAGAGACCGAGTATGTGAAGGGATTTGGCCACCATTACTTGGCACGGCCAACGGTAAAAATGTTTAGTAGGGAAACATTCATTGAAATCAGCATGAATGTTAAAAATCTTTCTGGATCAGAGATGCCGCTTCAATATATGTGCCACACAAACTATGCCTATCTCGACAACGCGGTCATGAAGCAGAACATTCCTGACGATGCTTTTAAACTCAGGGAGTCCATACCGGGACATGTGAAACCGACTGGGAGATGGATGGAGTACAATAAAAGGCTCCTTAGCGGAGAAGAAATGATTTCAGCTTTAAACCAGCCTGAGATGTATGATCCGGAGATTGTATTTTTTGCGGATGAGCTGGATCATTATCAGGAAGAAGCAGAGTTTGAAATGGTATTGCTGGATGGAAATGCTTTTTTCACTAGATTTTCTACAGCTGAATTTAATTATTCAACACGTTGGATTTTACACAACATCGATCAGCAGGTTGGAGCTTTCGTGCTGCCTGCGACCTGCAGACCAGAAGGATTCCTTGCTGCCGAAAGATCCGGTACAATATTGAAGCTGGATGCTGGGGAAGAAAGATCCTTCACAGTGGTAACGGGGAAAAAATAAGGAGGTAATCACATGGATATCGCAGTAATCGGATCCAACATGGTGGATCTCATTTCATATATTGATAAGATGCCAAAAGAAGGGGAAACCCTCGAGGCGCCGGAATTCGAAATTGGTTGCGGAGGAAAAGGGGCAAACCAAGCAGTTGCTGCAGCAAAAATGGGCTCGAAAGTGATGATGGTAACGAAGGTTGGCGATGACCTCTTTGCGGACAACACGATTCGAAATCTTGAAAACTATGGGATAGATACGGAGTTTACGAATAAAGTACTAGATACTTCAAGCGGCGTTGCACCGATTTTTGTAGATCAGGATTCCAAAAATCGCATTCTAATTATTAAGGGAGCGAATCAGCACCTTTTACCAGAGGATGTGGACAAGGCCACAGAGAAACTGAAGCAATGTTCTCTGATTGTTCTGCAGCTTGAAATCCCGCTTGAGACGATTTACCAGGCAATTGATTTTGGAAATGAGTACGGAATTCCTGTTATTCTGAATCCGGCACCTGCTTCGAAGAATCTGGACTTCAGCCATATATACAAATGCGACTTTTTCATTCCAAATGAAACCGAACTGGAAATCTTGACAGGAATGCCTGTGGATACGGTCGAGCAAATCAAGGCTGCTGCTGGAACTTTAATTGATAATGGAGTTAAAGACGTGATCGTCACCATGGGCAGCCGCGGAGTCATGTGGGTGAACAAAGGGGAAGTGCATATCGTTGATTCTCATAAGGTAGCCGCTATTGACACAACCGGGGCGGGAGATGCTTTCATCGGCTGCTTTGCCCACTATTTCGTGCAGAACGGTGATGTACTCCTTGCGATTAATATGGCCACCGCTTTTGCGGCATTAAGCGTCACAAAACGTGGCACACAGACTTCATATCCAAGTGTCGACGAAGTCGAGCAGTTCGAAGGTAAGGGTTTGAATAAAATAAAGGGTTTTGCCATCTGATAGTACCCATTTACTCTATAATCACATTAATTATCCCAAGGGCATCATATTTTGTGCCTGCTTTCTTGTACTTTTATCAAGTACCGGATTCGACCAATAATTGATGAATACGATTTTACAAGTAGAGCAGAAGAAAGTGGTTTTTAGGTCGTATAAACCTTCCACCTTGGCAAAGGATTTTAAAGTTATGAGCTATATATTTAAGGTGGAGTATATCCAGCAGGTGGATATGTTTACGCAGACGATGCATGTGGAGTGCTGTGTGTTGCTCGAAAAAAGCTAGAAGGAATGTAAGCGTTCGAGAATCTATAAAAGATTCGCGGACTTCTGTATTCTTCTTTTATTTCAATACGTTCATTAGTTTGTAGAGAATTTCATCGTAAAAAAAATGATGAAGCTGCAGTGTAAAAATAGCAAGGGGACGGTTCTTCTGCTTCCATATTGGAAGCAAGAGAACCGTCCCTTTACTTCATGTTAGATTGATTACTACTAAATTTTAATTACAATTATAGTAAAAGTTTTCGCCAAATAAATAGAAAGTAATAAAACAATTATATTATACTATTATTAGGTAAAAAGTATGATTGATAAAACTTATTGTATAAGGGTGTGGAAATAATGTACTACAGGGAAATAAAGCACGAGGGATTACATAAATATCGTTTAATCAAGGGTAATGATAAGCACGTTGTTGAACAAAAAGCTTTCCTGCAAAAAAGACAATGGGATGAAATGTGGGAGAATAGAAAAGAAGCAGAGAAGAAGAAGCTTGAAAGAGAAAATGTTGCAATGGAAAAAGCTCAGAAGAAGGCAATGTCAGAACAACAGACACTTGATGCTATTAACGAGATTGAAATGATTGACCACACATTGTTACATACTTTAGATATAGATGATAAAATCGATTGGGATTCCTTAAAGGATAACTCTAGATTTACAGTTCCAAAACCGAAAAGTCCTCAAGAGCCGTCATATTCCTCAGAGCCAGAAAAAAAGTTCTATGAGCCGAAGTTTGGATTTTTCGATATTATTTTTTCTTCAAATAAACAGAAGAAAATTGATGCATGTAATAAGTTATATGAAGATGCAATTAATGGTTGGAAAAGAGCAACTGACGATTTAAAAGCTAAGTTTGAAAAAGATGTAGCTATATATAAGGAAACGCTAGAGAATTGGAATGAAAAGAAAAAAACTTTTGAACTTGAAAAGCAAGATAAAAACGATGCTATTGAAAAGAAGAAAGAACAGTATTTAGCTGGGGAAAATGAATCGATTGTTGAGTATTGTGACATGGTTCTATCTAATTCAGTCTATCCTGATTATTTTCCACAGGAATTTGATATTGACTACAATACTAACAATCGAACTTTAGTTGTAGAATACTCGCTTCCTGATATCTCTGACCTACCAACCTTAAAAGAGGTTAAATATGTTGCTACAAAGGATACTTACAAAGAATCATTTATAACAGAAGCTGCAGCTAGGAAAATGTACGATAAGTTGCTATATGATGTAACTTTACGTACTTTACATGAACTTTTTGAAGCAGATGCAATAAATGTAATAGATTCAATAATAGTTAATGGGTGGGTAAATTCAGTCAATAAGGCAACGGGTAAGAACGAAAATATCTGTATATTATCTGTTCAGACAAACAAAGAAGAATTTATGGAAATCAATTTAAAGATGGTAGATTCAAAAACTTGTTTTAAAAATCTAAAAGGTATTGGAAGTAGTAAATTATTTAGTCTTACCCCTATCGCTCCTATACTCAAAATTAATAGGGAAGACGGTCGTTTTGTTGATTCTTACAATGTAACTGGAAGTGTTGATGAAGAAACTAATTTGGCTGCTATGGACTGGCAAGATTTTGAGCATCTAATAAGAGAGTTATTTGAGAAAGAATTTAATAACTCTGGTGGAGAAGTGAAAATTACGAGAGCTAGCAAAGATGGAGGCGTGGATGCAGTTGCATTTGACCCAGATCCTATTAGAGGAGGTAAAATTGTTATTCAGGCGAAAAGGTATACAAATGTAGTAGGTGTTTCAGCAGTTCGAGATTTATATGGGACTGTGATGAATGAAGGTGCAACAAAAGGGATATTAGTCTCTACTGCAGATTTTGGTCCAGATGCTTACAATTTTTCCAAGGATAAACCGCTGACCTTATTAAATGGTAACAACCTTTTACACTTGCTTCACAAACACGGACATCAAGCGAAGATTGATCTAAAAGAGGCCAAGTTGTTATTGAAAGAAAAATAACATGAGGAGCGTAGGGTTGTTTTCTAATCTTGTTAAGTGCTAATGAGGTGTTTTTCATATATTTATGAGTATTATCCTAATAAGTGGTTTGGCGAAAAGCTTGTATACTTTCTCACTATTTCCAATAGAATTCAATAGACTAAGGCTTGCTCGTTCGCTTGAAATTAACCAATGGGCCTTCCTTGATAAAAAATTTTTCTTTAATATTCCTTGACAGGAATATTCCTCGCAATGTATATTGTACTCATGAAAACATTTATTGCCTTAGCCGAACCTAATCGGCTGCTCATTGTAGAACTCTTACGTGAGGGTCCGCTCTCTGTAGGGGAAATTACTGAACGACTCGGTTTCAATCAACCTCAGGCTTCCAAGCATCTCAGAGTTCTTAGTGAAGCCGGGCTGGTGGAGGTGCAAGCAGTCTCTAATCGAAGAATTTATAAGCTTCGACCAGAGCCGTTCAAAGAGCTTGACACTTGGATGGAGTCATACCGTAGCCTCTGGAAAGAGAGATACGACAACCTTGAGGAATATCTCCAGAAGCTACAAAAAAACGAAGTGAAATCTGACGACTAGCAGTAGTCTAACTCTCCAAGTGAGCAAAACTTTGCAAGTCGACTTAAGGACTTTCCTTTGCAGATCATGTACCAAAACTAATTAAGACCACCTAGAGGAATCCACAAAAGCTTTCAAGTACAACTTAACTTAAGGAGGACATTTTATGTCAACGAAAATGATTTCGAGAGTAGAGGGTAACGAACTGATTCTAGAGCGTGAATTTGATGCACCTAAAGAGCTTGTATTCAAGGCGTTCTCAGAGGCAGAGCATCTGAAGCAATGGTGGGGACCTCGCGGGTGGACACTTACGGTATGTAACATTGATTTTCGTGAAGGTGGCGTCTGGCATTATTGCATGAAGTGTATTGACGAGAATCAGGGGGACTTTTTTGGATTTGAGTCTTGGGGAAAAGGGGTTTACCAAGAGATTGTTAACGCGGAGAAAATTGTTTACATTGATTACTTTTCTGATGCAGAAGGCAATGAAGCTGAAGGAATGCCATCAACTCGCAGTATCTTAACTTTTGAAGAAAATGCAGGGAAGACAAAGGTTATCAATCGTGCTCAATACGCTTCGTCAGAGGCACTTCAGACCGTCTTAGATATGGGTATGGAACAAGGCATTACTGAGACTTGGGATCGTTTGGGTGAATATGTAGTAACACTTAAATAGTTTTTCAAAAAAACTCCTGTACTAAAAATAGTCTGGAGTTTTTTTGAAAAAAGAGACAATCACTACCAATTCGTATGAAGTACTCCCTCCATATCATTCCGTTCATAAGCCATGATACTGCACCATAAAATTTGAGATATCTTTGAAATAGAAGCCATCTACAATAGCCGCTTTTCCAGGGTAGGTTTAAGCAAACGCTTATTTAAATTCCAGTGCTAATCAATATTGGTGTTTGTCTCAAACTTCCAGTAGCGGTGACAAAAAAATAAGTAGATGGTGAGAATTTCATGAAGGTACTAGATCATCCCTTTGATGAACAATGGTTTTGGTTATGATGGTACATGAAGGTGTTATAATATAGGTGTAATGATACAGAGAAGACGGAGGGTTACAGATGACGAATAATGATATATTAATTAGATTAAGATATGCTCTAGATATAAAAAATACAGATATGGTAGAGATATTTAAACTTGGTGGCATTGAAGTGACAAAAGAAGAAGTGCTAAAGATGCTCACAAAATCAACTGATAGCTACGATGATGAGGCTGAAATTGATGGTGATTTCGCTGAAGATGATGAGAATATAAAATTCAATAATACGATATTAGAGTCGTTTTTAAATGGCTTTATAATTTTCGAAAGAGGAATTCAAGAACCACAACCAGGACAACCGACAAGACCAGCACTGTCTAATGAACCTGTTAACAATATGCTTTTAAAGAAATTGAAAATAGCACTAGCATTAACAAGTGATGATGTCCTTGATATACTAGAAGATGCAGGAGTCATGATCACAAAAGGGGAACTAAGTGCGGTATTAAGAAAAAAAGGGCATAAAAATTATAAAGAGTGCGGCGATAAATACGCTAGGAATTTCTTAAAAGGATTAGCGATAAAATATAGAGGATAAGGGCACTAAAGGACTCTAGGTGATTAAATGATACATATATACTCAGGTGAAACAATCAGTTTTAATATAAATTATCATAAGCGAAAATCCATGGGGATTTCTATAGATCCCTATGGAAATGTTGAAGTAAAGGCTCCTAAAGGGACAACCGATGAATGCGTGCTTCAATTTATAGAGGAAAAATGGGATTGGATTCAGCAAAAATCTAAAGAAATGAAGGATAGAACGCTTGGGCCACAAGAGAAGGTCTATGATCATGGTGAAAGCTTTCTTTATTTAGGAAACGAATATCCGATACACATCTCTGAAGATATAACTATCAAGCAAGACCATGTAATATTTGAAGGAGATAAGTTATATATATATGTGAAAGAACTAGAGGATGAAAAAATAAAACAAGCTTTAAAACGATTTTATTATCAGCAATGTAAAGCGTTAGTAGAGAAAAGTATTAAGTCCTATCAAATCAACTTTAAAATAAAGCCACGCTCAATCCGTATTTCTGATAATAACAGGACATGGGGAACGTGTGATTCAAAGCTTCAGTTAACATTTAATTGGAAGCTAGCCATGGCACCACTGAAGGTGATCGACTACGTAGTCGTTCATGAAATGTGCCATATGGTCCATCTGAATCACGATCGATCCTTTTGGCGCCTTGTTGGAAAAATAATACCCGATTATAAGGAAATGGAAAATTGGTTAGCATTTTCAAGTTGGAAAATGACTGTTTAGCAGAAGACTTCATTGGAACCATTGTTATTGCATTAAATAAGTGAGCTCAACCCCTATTAAATTAAATATATATACCTCAAGTAAAGGAGTAGCATTATATTGAAATAATAGTAAACCATGACAAATTGTTTCCAAAAACATTTGGAGATTTTGTAAGGAGTCAAACGGATAATTGATTAGTATATCTCTAAATACCTTTGTGGTTTCAAAGCAGTTGAACTTAAAGAATCTGCAAAACTTTGCGAAGACTAGGAGTTTTGACTTAACTTAAATACAGTTAGGAAAGATTAAGAAATATTTTCCTATCATGCTATAAAAGAAGGTATTCCTTCAGGCTGAAAAAAGAAAAAGCATTGAGAAGTATACTGCTCAATGCTTTTTTGCCTCTTAAATAACTACGGTGAACCGTATCATAAATAAATGAGGTTTTACACTAGATTGATAATAAAAGAGAATTTCCCTAGAGGGGAGAATTAAAACTTTTAGGAAAATTCTTATTTGAATACTTAGAGCTCGGGCTTTTGAAAATTTGAGTAATTCTTAACTTGTAGATTCGATTTTTACTACTGGATCGCGATAAGAACTACTACCAACCCTGAATCTTGTATTTGCTTAAAGAATGGGGTAACTTATCAGGATTCAGGGTTATATACAATTCGTTAATTTTATTACTATGAATATAAAAACTAAGGATACTATGAACCTTACTATTCATATAAATCACAATGGCTGGCTGACTATTGACATTTTTAACTTCAAAATAAAAGTCTTCGGGGATCTTTTTAATAACACCATATAAAAAGGGCAAAACATTGGATACGGATACAATTGGACGAACAGCAGCCTTAACTTTTCCTCCTCCATCAGAGTACAGTGTAACGTTTTCAGATATAAGTTCTAATAACACATCAGTATTTTGCATCTGAAATGCTTGGATAAAGCGATCAATAATTGACTTGTTCTTATCATAGTTTAAACTTTCACCCTCTATACGGGAGATCTTTTGCTTAGCTCTGCTAAAAATTTTTCTGCAGTTTTCTTCTTTCTTTTCAATTATGTTAGCAATCTCCAAATAGGAGAAATCAAATACCTCTCTTAAAAGGAGGACTGCTCGTTCATCTGTTGCTAAATGTTCCATCATCCGTAAATAGGCAATACTCAATCCTTCTTTTTGTAGAACAACTTCAGATGGATCGAAGTAAAGTGATTTCTCTAGTAATAATGGCTCAGGATTCCATGGTCCCACGTAATGTTCTCGTCTGTACCCTGCGGATTTTAAAACATCAAGACAGCGGTTAGTCATTATTTTGCAGAGATAAGCTTTTTTATTATCTAGCTTTTGCTCATCAATTTGGTACGTTCTTAAAAAAGTTTCTTGCACAATATCTTCTGCTTCTACTACTGAACCTAACATTCGATAACCTATTGAAAACAACAATGGTTTAAATTGTTGATA
The DNA here is from genome assembly GCF_042433335.1 of Metabacillus herbersteinensis. Taxonomy (NCBI): domain Bacteria; kingdom Bacillati; phylum Bacillota; class Bacilli; order Caryophanales; family Bacillaceae; genus Metabacillus; species Metabacillus herbersteinensis. Next base: position 43,160 of record NZ_JBHLVO010000017.1, on the reverse strand, counting down.
TTCCTCATTACTAATTTGCACTATATCACCTGTTTTCTTTTTGAATGATTTCTTCAGCTGCCTGTTTCCCGCTACTAACGGCTCCTTCTGACAAAATGGAATCGGGTGAAGCCCAGTCTCCTGCTATATATAATCCTGGAATGTTTGTTTTAGAACGGTGAAACTTTTGCTCATCTCCTATTTGAGGTAAACGATGGTTAACTGTAATTTGAGGGATAAAACGACTTGTGATTTCATGTTTTTTCCACCCTGGCTGCATCATTTCTAAAAACTGTTCGAGCTCGGTTTTTACCTTTTTTCCATCTATGTGATCATCTGGGTGATGATATTTAAACACATGAAGAACTGCACTTTTTGCATCATCAGAGAGCCGGGCATATTTTGAATGTACAGAAAAATAGAAAGGATCAGTGATGCCCATGGCGAACAATTTCTTTGGATTAGGAAGCTGAGTTAAAGCGACGTCTAACGTTGCTCCTCTTACAGGTGTTATTTGGGCTAAAAAACTACTTTGAGGACGATCAAGCTTTTCACCTAACATTTTATTAAGTTCGTGAGGGCCAGTTGTGCAAATTACATACTTCCCGTGAATTTCCTCGTCATTAGAAAGAACTAATTTAAAATGTTCATGCTCAATCGGTTCAAGTTCTTTTACAACTGTACTTGATTGAACCTGAACACCTGAGATAACCACATTATTGTGGAGTTGGTCAATAATTGTCTGCCAACCGGCATCTAGATAAAGTACACCGCCCATGACAGTCTTCAAATGTGAGACTATTAGTTTTGCACTCACCTTTTCAGGAGCATGACAGTATGTCGCAAGTCTGCCTAGTATATATAGTAATGACTGAACTTTTTTAGATACGGCTGCTTGCTGTACCCATTGATAGAATGTTTGCTCTGTTAACTTTTCAGTATCAATCCTATTAAACTTCATTAAAATAGTGGCCCATTCAATGCGTTCTTTCCAATTCAAAAAACTTGATGAAAAAAGTCCTAAAGGAGTAAAAGGAGCAGCGTATTCCATATTATTCTCAATTAAATCGCCAGCTAATTTAGGTGATTTTCCATTAAGTTTAATACCTAAGTTTTCTAGTATAAATTTAGCTTTTCCCTTTTTATAAATGGCATGGGGACCTAGGTTCAAATACTGGTGATTAATCTTAGTTGTCCTAGCTCTCCCACCAACATTTCTTCCTTTCTCTAATATTAATATAGACAAATCGGTTTTAGCTAAATAATTAGCTGCAACATAACCTGCTAATCCACCACCGACAATGACAATATCCCATCTTTGAGTCATAAGATAACCTCCATTTGTTTTTTCATAACTTATGACGACGAAGGATGAATATATGTGACAACATTTCAGATAAAGTTAATGGAAGTGTGTTCCTAACTAAAGCTGAAATCGCTTTATGAGTTTCTACTAAGTTTTACGTTTGTGAACTTCAATGAATTGATTTTCAATTTGATCAAATTGGCTTTTCATGTCTTTGTGCATGGTTATTAGCAACTCATAAATATTTTGATTTTCCATTAATATCAACTCTTATTTTCTTTATACAACAGATTATTACTCTTTGTCTCCTTAACTGTTGCGTTACCTCTAAATTTTTAGCAGCATATTAATGCAATGATCACCAAAATATTATGTTCTCCAGAAACTTCTTCGCTCTTTTCGGATAGGCGCTTTCAGGGAAATTGAAAACCCAGAACCGATCGCCATTTTTTCTGCCTATTAATCCACTTAGTAACGTATTAGGGGCCATTATTTCATATGGTAAATCTTTAACAAGGTAAGCAACATGGGAATCCAAAGCAGTTAATTCAACAATTTTGCCATTCATTTGAGTCACTTCAAAAATCGTACGTTTTGTTTCTTTGCATTCTTCTAATTGTTGGTTGTTTTGTTGGATATCGGTATTGTAGTCCCAATCATTGTGATGAATTCGAGAGAAAACGCTGTTGAAGAGCCGGTTGATTAGTTTTTCACATTGCTTTAACTCACTAGCAGACTCTTGAATAAAGTTTTCAATTAATCGATAAGTAGAACTTCCCGTTCGTTTATCGAGCCAGTATGTAAATTTCTTTAGTTCTATAAAAATTGCTCCTACTTCTGTTTCATTAGGACTTAATTCGATATGGTTAGGGTAAAAGGTGAAGAGAAATTCCTCCCAAAACGAGGCTTGACAAGCTTCCCAAGATTCAGGACATTCATCCTCCAAATATACGGTAAAATATAGACCTAGCACTTCTAGAAATTGATTGCGGGACTTGCAGGTGGGATTTCCCAGCTTATAGGTGATTAAATCGGTTCCGTAAAATTCGAATAAACCACGATACCTTAAATTGAACTCCGAACTTATTTTGACTTTTTTTAATAATTCTTCATGTTCATCAGGTCTTTTAACAGGCTGTAACCATACTCTAGTATTTTGAGAACAACAACTATCAACATCTTTTCCGCTAGCACATTTGCATAAAACCAGTTTTTTCAATTAATAATCACCTTTCTTTACTGAAGATTTAATAGAGTTGGAAAAAGAAAACGTTATGGGAGGAGGTTGTTGGAAGATAACTCAATTATAATCAAAATTAATTTACGAACAATGCTTTTTTGTAAAATCAAATTTTGCTAAATTCCATGAAATTTGACTATGACAGCACCTATATACCCAACTCTATTCACTAAGAGTTTTGATGGGAGTTCCAAGATCACTTATTATGTAGAAGTAAGAAGACTAAAGAACCTTAGGGGGAAAATCACATTAGAGCCCGCTACACATACTAACCCTGACTGAGCGGGTTCACTTTCCTGATTGAAGGAGTAGGAGCATCAAGTTAAATAAACGTTTGTTTAAGTTCTTTTTAAAGGGAAGTATCATTGAAAACGTATCTATTTTAATCAGATTCACGTTTATTTTCACAAATATGAACATAAGGTTTTAAAGACGCTAAAATAAAGTAATCTACGTGCCTACAACACTATCAATTCAAGGAGGAATTTCTATAAAAGCAATCCTATGCACAAAATACGGATCACCCGATGTTCTTCAACTAACAGAGGTAGAAAAACCTACTCCCAAGGACAATGAAGTACTGGTAAAAGTTCATGCGACAACCGTAACGTCAGGGGATTGTAGAGTTCGAAGTTTCAATAGCCCTTTCTTGTTTTGGATTCCCATGCGAATATTCTTAGGTTTTAGAAAACCGAGAAAACCTATACTTGGGGTGGAGTTAGCCGGTGAAATTGAAGCAGTTGGCAAGGATGTAAAGAGTTTTAAAAAAGGTGACCAGATTTTTGCATTAACTGGGATGAGGTTTGGTGCGTATGCCGAGTATACATGTCTGCCTGAAGATGGGATAGTGACAATAAAACCGGCAAATATCACCTATGAGGAAGCAACTGCCGTTCCTTTTGGAGGAACTTCAGCATTGTATTTTCTTAGGAAAGGAAATATCCAGAGCGGACAAAAAGTTCTGATCTATGGAGCTTCTGGAGCAGTGGGGACCTCGGCAGTACAGATTGCCAGATACCTTGGAGCAGAAGTTACTGGGGTTTGCAGTACCACTAATGTAGAGTTGGTGAAATCCCTGGGAGCAGATAAAGTAATTGATTACACGAAGGAGAATTTTGAAGAAAGAGAAGAGCGTTACGATCTCATCTTTGTTGCAGTTGGGAAAAGCTCGAAATCAACTTGCAAGAAGGCACTAACTCCGAACGGGACATACGTGACAGTTGACGGGCAAGGGATCGCTAAGGAACGCACGGAAGATTTACTTTTATTAGGAGAGCTTATTGAAAGTGGAAAGTTAAAAGCGGTTATAGACAGACGTTACCCTCTTGAAGAAATTCCCGAGGCTCATAGATATGTAGAAAAAGGGCATAAAAAAGGAAATGTGGTCATTATTGTTGCAACTTAAATAAAAGTGCACTGTCACTTCTCGAAGTTTGTTAAAGCCTACAAACATCGGACGGTGACAGGAGGCACTTTTCTTAGTTATTTTTACGTCTTATATCTGCAAAGTTATCCCTAGTCAGATCGAAACCTCTTTATCTTTTTTTGAACCTTTACGGAACCAGATTATGACAGGGATAAGTAGAAGTGAAAGGATCCCTCCGGCAAGTAATGGGAAACTAGAATAAGCTACGACTACACCAGATAGTGCTCCACCGAATGCGCCAGCCAAAGCAATGAAAACATCAACAGATCCTTGCGTTTTTGTACGAGTTGATAGATTCGTTCCATCAATTAAGAGTGCTGTACCGCTAATGATTCCAAAGTTCCAACCGAGCCCAAGTAGAGCGAGAGCGATAGTAAGAATCAGCATGGAATCGGTAGGAGCCACGGCAGCAAGAATACCTGCAGCAAGTAAAGTGGCACCAGAAGTGATTGCCATTGCAATACGTCCAAGCTTATCAACGAGAATACCAGTAAAGAGTGAAGGAAGATACATCGCACCAATATGGACGCCAATTATCATTCCTACATCTCTTAAACTATGTCCGTGGTGCCCCATATGTACAGATGTCATTGTCATAATCGCAACCATGAAAATTTGGGTTAAAATCATGACTGTAGCTCCAATAACTACTCCTCGTTTGTTAATTGTTAGAGAAGTGAAATTCACATCTGAAGGATTACTTTCGCCTGACTTTTTGAGAAGCTGCAATAGCTTTAGAAACGATCAAAGGATCTGGGCGAAGTAAAGCAAATAGGATCAGACCAGAAACGATGTAGGCTGCAGCCGCTAGTATAAATGGGCCAGCTAAGGCAGGGACTCCGATCACTGTGGCGAATCGGCCCATAACATCAACCAAGTTTGGACCTGCAACAGCCCCAAATGTAGTGGATACCAATGCGATACTAACTGCTGTTGCACGCTGTGAAGAATTTGCTTAGTCGGTACCTGCATAACGTGCTTGCAGGTTTGTTGCAGAGCCTGCGCCATAGATTAGTAGTGAAGCGAAAAGAAAGAAAATATTATTGATTACTGCTGATATAACGACTCCAATCGCTCCAATACCACCACCCAAGAACCCTGTTGCGAGCCCAAAACGGCGTCCAAAACGTTGCGAGAGTCGTCACCCTTTCTATTTTAATACTCCTAATTAATACCATTTCCGACATTCTTCATTTCTTATGTGCGTTATCATTATATTAACTTATTTCTATATTATTTTTGAGATGTGAAATTAATTATTGTCCGCTGTAAGAAAAGTCCTTTTGTTACTCCTTATTTATGCGCTGTTGCTAATTTCAACTTATTTATACGCTATTTTGAATTAAGCAACACCTTATGCTAATCACTTGAAAATAAAAATAGAGGTAGAAAAAAGGTTTACTAAATGCTGAACAATTTAAAAAAGCCGAAAAAAATAGTCGAGCAGATGATCATCGATTATAATGAGCATAGGTAATTTATCATTGAATGTAGGAATTGTAATAATGATAAATTTGATGCATCCAAACAACTTGAAGGGTTGTTCAAAGAAAAAGAAGGCATAGAGGTCAAGTAATACGATAGCCTTGAGGAAGGGAAAGCCGCTGTGAAAAATGGTGATATACCACTTTTGCTGCAAATTCCTAAGGGATATAGGAAACCGAAGAAGCACCCCTGTCGCTTCCTGTTTACTACAATGTAACAAATCTAGCAGCAGCTGAGCTTGGTTTAACCGTCATAACCGGGCTGGTCGATCAATATAGTAAAAACTTAGTTAGCTATGAACCTGTTGTCACCATAGAATCAATTGGTATTGAAGCACTTACCATTGCTACAAATAAAAGAGAACATTAAGTAGAGGTAATGTATATATGAAAGAGGAGTTAATAAAAGATGCCGATGCATGCTATCGGAGGGCGGAGCAGAAGGCTGCTCATTATTTTAAATCACTTTATGTGCAGGTCATGCAAAAGACTTATGTCCCTACCCTAACAAGAGATATACAATCCTGGAAGCACAACCATATTCATCATCATACATTATTATCCTTTTTTTCGCGTGGAAAGGGAAAACCTGATTCCAGAGGGTATCACAATTATATCCAATGGTTGGATTACACAGGGAAACTAGATAATTACCTGGATCGAAGTATTTCATATATTTATATGCGGGATTTGGGCAAAGCACTGGATTCACCTGATACTCAGGAAAGGGTTCGGCGTGCGGTTGACAGTTTAAAAAGTTATCTGACTTCTTCCACCAAGACAGACAACCCTGAGACGTTTAGCATGGCCGGGTTGTATCGGATTGCCCAGAAGGAAGGTATTGAAACTACCATGATCTGGGTGATAGACAAACTAAAGACAGTATCCTCAAATATTCCGATGGGGATGGATGCTGAGCAAGCCAAGCGAAAACTTATTAAAATCATTGCTGGAGTAGTGATGCACGAGGTTGAAGAGATGGCTGATGATATATCGCATCAAGAACGTGCTCAGAAACTTGATAAAGCTATTAGGCTTGGTTACTCCTATGGTCTGACCTATCCCTTCATTGATGACCTTCTGGATGCCAAAGTCTTATCCACTAAAGAGGAGAAACAATATTCTGAATTGATACGTACCACTCTTATCACAGGATCTGTGCCGGAATTGGGCGAGTGGACTGGAAAAAACCTGGATCTGATTCGATATATTCATTCGGAACTCCAAGATGCCTTTGAGTATATTAAGGTGCATCAGCGACCAGATACAATAAAATCATTTTTCGAGCAATCCTACGTGTTTTTTAATTCCCAGGAAGTGGACCGTGTAAAGGATCTATCAAATGGAAATTACACCAATGAAGAGCTTTATATACCAGTCATTTTAAAATCCTCTTCTTCACGATTGATTGTCCGTTCAGTAATCAGTGCTCCTGAGGATGAGGGCTTTGACAACCGAACTTTCTTTTATGGCATTTACAACCAGCTGGCTGATGATTTTGCAGATATGTTTGATGACATGAAGGAAGGCGCAGTAACACCCTATACCTATTATATGAAATATCATGGTAAACGTTTGGATCTCATAAACCCTTTTGAATTATACTGGACGGTCATTTCTAATTTGATCCATAACGTGTATCACTCAGATAAAAAGACCTGTGAGGTGATACTGGATCGTGCAATAAACGGACTGAAACGTTTTAAGGAACGAATGGGAACCAAAAAATACAACGAAGTTATGGAGCTATTTGCTTCGGGAAATCAGAAATTCAATAGTATCATCCAAAAGATGGTTCAAAAAGCGGATGATGTGGATTTCTTTGATAAACTGCTTAGGGACCATATGATGAACATTCTGAAAAAAGAACGGAAAGAGCAGGAAGACTTTTTAGATACGATCGAGACCGTACGCAATCAAATCAACAACATCTTACATATCCCTAAAACCGATCATGTTTCTTTGATGAAAGAGCCAATAATTGATGCTGCAAATTACAGTCTGGTTGGCGATGGAAAGCGATTGAGGCCAATAGTGACTTGGATCATGGGCGTTAACGAATATGGATTAGAAAGTTCAGCAATCGTGCCACTTCTAAGATCATTGGAATATATGCATACTGCATCCCTAATCTTCGATGATCTGCCATCCCAGGATAATGCGTCCATCCGTAGGGGGAGTCCAACCCTACATCAGGTGTATAACATTGCCATAGCAGAACTAACCGGTCTCTTTTTGACTCAGAAGGCTATTTGGGAACAAGCTTCTCTTGACCAGTTCGATTCGAAAACTGTGCTTAAATTGATTAAATATTCGGCCCAAATGACAGAGGAAATGTGTAAGGGACAAGCGATGGACTTGGAATCAAAGGGGAAACAATTGACACTGGAACAATTAAATATGATGTGCTTTTATAAAACTGGGATAGGATTCGAAGCTTCCCTCATAATGCCTGCAATTCTCGCCCATGCAAAGGAATTAGAAATTGAAGCTTTGAAAAAATTCGCCCATCATGCCGGCATTGCCTTTCAGATTAAGGATGACTTGCTTGATGTTGAAGGAGATCTGATCTTACTAGGAAAGCCCATTGGAAAAGATGCTGAAAACACCAGTTCTACTTTTGTATCAATCCTAGGTTCTGATGGTGCCAGAAAAGCGATGTGGGAACATTTTTGTCTTGCAACAAAAGCGTTGCAAGAGGTCCCGCGCAATAAAACTTTTCTGAAGCATTTATTGAATTATATGGTTAATCGGGACCATTAACAGTAAAAATAAGGTAGAATACCGAGAGCCAAGGCAGTATAAATCATTTAAAACTCACTCATGCTTTGTAATGATAAAAGGTTGGTTAATTATCAAGGGAAAAAAAACTCTTTAATGTAGTTGTAAACTGTGAATAACATGTGAATAAGTGTTAGAGCAAAAAGGGTGTGAATCGGAATCACATCCTTTTTCTTATCATTAATTTCCGAATAAAAGGGCGTATTCTTTGTGTGGAAAGGCTATATAAATTGGCAGAAGTAGACACTATTAGGGGGTCTAATACGGTGAACCGTACCATAAGTAAATGAGGTTTTTTTGTGGAAAACAGGTACAGCACCTTCTAGATAGGAATGGAAGGTGCTGTTTTAATTAATTATAGTTAAAAATTTATTTTGAAATTTAAGGGAGGAAACCAAGTGCCAATTGCGCTTAATAATTTACGTGAAAAAGTAGGGAATTCTTTAGATGAATACATATTAGATCTAGAAGATTCAGAGAAACTTGAAGTTTTACATAAAAAAGATGAAATAGTTGCAAATCTTATGGCAGGAAAGTTTAGAGATTTAGGTGGATTAACTGCTATGAGAGGATTTGTTTACCAATATTATGTTTCGATGTATTACATGATGTCAATGATATCCCCGACACGCGAAAGTTGGTGGGACGCAGTGGTATTAGAATACTTTGATGATATTACTCTTATTGGAGAAGAAAAAATTAAATTTATACAGGTAAAAACAATAAGAGAAGATGGAGTTAAAAATCATCAACCGAATAATTTTTCTACAAGAAAATCGTTAGACCAAGCAGATGATGCTAAAAATCATTTTAATAGTTGGGTTGAAAAAAATATATTGAATTACGATTATTTTCTAGAATCAAATACTGTTGAAGATATTACTGATAAAAATAGCTACGAACCACAATTTGAAATAGTTACCAACACTAAAAAGAGTAGTTTATCAAAATTGAAAAATTATACAGAAAATATCAACTATGAAATTAAAGACAGTGTTGATGCTGAAGGTGAAATTGAAGACGCTATAAAAGACGATGATGTATTTAAAAAAGCAATTGAAAAGCCGATAACTAAATTCGGTTATCGTTTTGAAGATTATGCTCAAATGGACATTGATTACTACTTAAAAAGACTATATATAAATAAATTAGGGTCTACTAGAGAACTTTATGAAGACACTTTAAATATGATTGAAGAAACCGTTAATGTTACCGATATTAGAGCTAAATCTATAGCAGAACACATATTCAATAGAATGTTTGCACTTGTAATATTAAATAGCCACGAAGATAATGAGGATAAAATAGAAAAAAGTGAACTAATTATAACAAAGGCACAAATTAATTATTTAATTAAAGGTTGGCTTGTTGAGGCTAAGGAGCTAATTAGTGAGAGTTCTTACTACGATAGCGCATGGGGGATATTTGAGACTACCATAGGAAGCCTAGAAACTGAATTTAAAGAGCAATTTGTTAATGGAAGTTTAAAAGCAGAACTGCTTACTCAGCTAGATTGGCTGAATAATCATATAACAACTAGTAATAGAGAGAATAGTACATACTGTGTATCTATTTTTAATAAAATATTTAATGGCAATAATAATCTTTCAATTTGGGATTTTGAACATGGTGATATTAGAAGTAATTTAAAAGAATCATTAAGGTTTATTGTATATTTTACAGTGTTTTATGAAAGTCACTCAGAGGTTTATCATAATGCTAAAATGTTATTTCACAAGGGGAAATCAAGTGTTATCGATAATGTCCTTTTCACAATTTATCATGCAAGAAATAAATTGAATAAAGTAACGTCAATTGAAAAAATTAAATCGAGTTTAAATGAGTGCCACGTATCAAGACATATAACTTTGGATTTATATTGCTTACTAATTGGCTCTAAAAAAGATGTATTAAATCCACTTGCATCAAAAATATCAGCTAGGTTTAAAATCACAACTGATGTTGATTCGCTCAAAAAAATTACAGAAGTTCCTGATCACATGAAATTTGTTGATGTTAGTGAGCTAGAAGATTTCTTCGAGAGCTTCAAGCAAGACGGAATCGAATTAGATAGCTTTAGAGAAAGTGAACTATTACCAAGTTGGAAAGAATATTTAGATGAAATTGTAAAGAAAATGAAGGTGAATTATATTGAAGCATGAAACAGTTATCAAGTTATTAGAAGAAAAAGGTTTCGAGAATTTTCTGCTTGAATCTGATGTAATGACTCAACTTGAACAGCATAATATAAGTATTTGGGCAAGTGAGTCTAAGTTAGTTCTTGTAAAAGAGTATAGAACAAAAAATTCTTTAATTGATTGGAAATTAGAAGACCAAATATATATATCAACTGCATTACAGTATTTTCCAAACAAGTATATTAACAATTTATACTTTTTCATGGTTTTAGATTTTAATTCGGATGATATTGCTTTAAGACTTGAAATAAATAAAATTGAAAAAAACGATTTAGTCTGTAAGAAATACGTATTAGAGAATGAAGCTGATTTAAATAGAGTTCCTTTTTTAATGAATCTAATGATAGAAACAGAAGAATTTTCTTTTGATAAGAAATTTCAAGAAAGAATTGTGAAATTCAAAGAAGAAATTGGTAAGGAAAAAAATTTAAATTTGGAACTAATATTAGATGATTATTTCTCTCATTATTCAAATGATAAACAAACTAGCAAAATTAAAATAGAGACTTTATTAGAAACAGGAGACTTAAATGTTTATTCAAAAAATAGTATTAAATAACTTTCGTATTTTTAGAGGAAAGCATGAATTCGACTTTTCAAACAAGAAAGTAATTGTTATAGAAGGACCCAATGGCCATGGTAAAAGCACGATTTTTGATGCGATTAATTGGGTTATCTCTGGAAAAATATCTAGATACGTTGGATCGTCAGAACATCTTCAATTCAATTTTATAATAAATAATGATGCTCTCAATAAAGGTGTGGATGAAGCATCAGTTGAAATATATTTAAATAGTAGTGAAACAATATGTATTAAAAGATCTATTAAGAATACTGGCTTACAAAAATTAGTTGTGAATGGTCAAAGAACCTTAATAAGAGAAGGTCAAAAAGAAATCGTGCGTTTATTAGTTAATGAGAATATAACTAATGATGCAAATTTATTAGAGTCCATTGATTTACTCTCATTTATAGAATCAACTTTGATTTTGTCCCAAGAAAACCTAGAAGTGTTTGTTAGAGGTAATAAACCTACAGAACGATATTCAAAGTTGGAACAAATTCTTGGATTAACAAGATATGGGCAAGACTTTAAAGAGTACTTACAAGATTTAAAAAAAGGGTATGGGGCAGAGTACGAGGGAATAGGTTTGGAACAGAACAAATTAAAGCATGAGAGAGAGCTTCTAAATGCAGAATACCAGCCTAAACTACTTCAAAATGAAAGAATTGGTAGCAAGTCAAAGGAAAGTATTTTAAACGAACTTAACACCTTTCAAGGAGACTTGAAAAATTATTCGCTTCAACCTCTTACTATTGACCAAAATTTTAATGAGCTTACAAAAGATGAATATGAACTAGTAAAAAGATATATTGACTTAATAGAAGATGAATTGAAGCAACTAGAATATTTTGAGTTTGAAATAAAGAAAAAAGAAATTTATGTTGATGAGTTAGAAATTAATGAAAAAATTATTGAATACAAAAACGAAATAGAAAACTTAAAACGAAATATACTTAATCGTGAAAAAGGTTTGGAAAGAGCCAATTCAAGAATAGAAAATTTAAATACGATTTCACGAACAAATAATTATTTAGAGACTAAAAAGATTGAAAAAGAAAGTATTATAACAAATATTAAGAGCATCACTGAAAACTTAAAAACTATTTCGAAAAATTTAGAGATAAACTACACTGATTTGACTTTTGAACAAATCTCGATTTATGAGAATGAATTTAATGCGAATAATGATCGTTTAAACAAACTTATAAAGAAAAAAAGGATTATAGAATTAGAGAGACGCCTAAATGAATTAAAAAAAGAAGCTGAAGATTTAGAAAAAGGATTAGAAATTGAGAATAAACTTGTAAATGATTTTAAAACAAGAGTCCAGGAAATTAATGAATCAATTTCAGGTTTGAATATTCAAAAGGATAGTAGTTTATCGCTTCAAATAAATGCAGTTATACATGAAGTTCAAAGTCATTTATTGGATAGCAAAGAACAAAAATGCTTAGTTTGTGGGACTGATTATGAGAGTGATGAAAAATTAAAGTCTGCAATACGCATAGAATTGGAAAACTCAACTAAGTTTATTAATCAAGTTGATATATCAATAAATGAGCATAAAGTTAAGAGAAACAAAGTTGCTAGTGTATTAGATTTAGCTGAGCAAAAGTTAATAGATTTTAAGCAAAAAAGAGAGACTTTAGAAAAAGATATAGTAAGTTTGCAAAGTGAAATTGCATCTATGAGACTTAGCAACTCAATAGACCAAGAGGATATTAAAAAAATTCATTTAGAAATAGAAGAAGTTCAAAAATATATACAAAGTAATGAGAATAAATATAAAGGTTATATAGAAATTAAAGAAGGTAATACTTTAATAAATGATTTGAACCAAAAAATTTATGACATCGGTGAGGAAGAGAAGGCAGCGTCTGAAAAACATAATCTTTATAAAGTATTTATTGGAGATCAAAGAAATCTTCAAATGAAAATTAATGCAATAAACAGTTATATTGATAATGGGAAAATTAAAGTTCAAGAATACAATAAAAAAGTAGGAGAATTGGAACAGTATATTCAGGATTCCGATAGGAAATTGAAGTTATTAATCCAAATTAAGCTTGGGTTAGAGAAGGTGCTGGATTGCGAACTGAGATTAAATAGCAGCGATATATTAAAGTTCATAAAGGCGAATATTGATCTAATTAAGAACGAAGAATATAAAGCTAGAAATATTTTAGTTCAGATTGAGAAATATCTAGGAGACATCGAATTAAGAGAAATAGAAACGAAGATTAAGAATTGTGATGAAGGAGTTTCAACTTACCAAAAGCAACTTGATCAATATTCAATTATGGATGAACAATTAAAAAATCTTATCACATACCATACTGAAGTACAGAGTTCTTTAATTAATCAATACTTGGGAGGATTATCTTTTACAATAAATAATTACTTTAGACAAATTTCACCTCATTCTTATTTTAATTATATTAACTTAATGACAAAGAAAAATGAGTTATTTGTACTTTTGAATGATAAGGAATTGGAATACGATGTTTTGGATGAAAATATTAATGAATCTATAAATGCTAGTCTCACTTTAAGTGCAGCACAATCCACAATATTAGCTATGAGTATATTCTTAGCATTAAATAAATCTCAGAATTGGAGTAAGTTAAATGTAATAGGCATTGATGATCCTTTCCAAAATCTAGATGATATTAATGCATATTCTTTTATAGATGTTATTGCTAATCTAATATTAATAGAAAATAGACAAGTAATAATTAGTACGCACGATTCTGATTTTGCAAAGTTATCAGTCAGAAAAATGAACTTAAAACCTGAGGATTATGCATATATCAAAATACAATCTTATACTAGAGACGCTATCGAGATTGAATCAGAACAATACAGATTGTTGGAGGATTAACATAAGTTTTTTCTTCAATAAAATCTACTTTTAATCTTGAATCTCGGTATTTTCGAACATACGTTATATTACTAATAAAAAACCGCAACACAGAGTTTCTGTGTTGCGGTTAATATTATGTTAAATTAAAGTTCTTTACTTTAACCGACTGTAGTTTCTGATTATATATAGAAGGAAGTGAGTTAGTATTTGATTCTTTATTTACTTTAGAGCCCAAAAATAAACCACTAAATCACAAGGATATTGAAAACTTGGTGCATTTTGTGGTTTTCTTTTTAGTTTACGCTCTTTTTTACAGGCATTTGAAGAACCTAATCCAGGAGACGCAAAACCACTATCTCCGCGGATGATGATTGGACAATGAGGATAGAGTTCTTTGAAGTGAATCAGGACAGGTTCCTAAAACTCAACTATCCCATTTGGGGTATACACATTTCCACTTTGAAAGACGGCTTTTATCATGGCAACTATTCAGACAGTGGAACAGCCTGGGAACTTGGTTATGCTTATGTTACTGACAAACCTGCTATTTTAGTTCATGTCGGTGAAACAGTAATTTAGTGGTGCATGAAGCTCACATGCAAATATCACATTGAAGGAAATTAAGGACTATGACCAACTAGCTAGTTCTTTCTATACAGGTGAAATGCTCTAATGGCTAAATTGAAAACCTCATTTAGATACATCAAGGTGAACAGTATCATTAGTAAATGAGGTTTTTGTTAAAGTTCTAATAAAAAAGGTTGTTTTTCTTAAGCTAATACTTTATTATAATTCTATAAACGCGTTTAAAGCGTTTTCATGAAACGATGTAATTCGATAAAATAATTAAATATAGGTTTATTCAACAAGGCGTGTTACTGTTCGGCAGGCAAGACCTAGATTGGATGGGAGATTTATTATTTCCCAACCAATCCAGGTCTTTTTTTGTTGGCATCATGTCCTTGTTTAACAAAAGAAAGTGGGGAATAGGATGAATTACAAAGAATTGGCACAGTCAATCCTTCAAAATGTAGGGGGAAGCGGCAATGTTCAAAATGCAATTCACTGTGTAACGCGGTTACGTTTAACTTTAAAGAATCCATCTTTAGCAGACACGGAGAAAGTTAGCAATCTTGAAGGAGTGATTAAAGTAGCTAACACAGCTGGTCAATACCAAATTATCATTTTTAATGATGTCGGTCATGTTTACAAGGAATTTATTAAGCTAACGGACATTTCGGACGGAAATTCAACGATTAATGAGGTAACAGATAAAAGTTTGAAGGGGTATTTTAATCGTTTTGCAAATTTAATCGTTGGGATTTTTGCTCCCATTATTCCAGCGATTGCAGCTTGCGGAATGTTGAAAGCGCTCCTGGTTCTCCTGCCGATGTTCAACCTAATGGCAGAGGACAGTCAGACTTATCTATTACTCAAAGTAATTTCTGATGCTGCTTTCTTCTTCTTGCCAGTGTTACTTGCCTACACAAGTGCGCAAAAATTTGGTACCAATCCGATGGTATCGGTTGCTTTAGCCGGAGTGTTGCTGCATCCTAACTTAACCACTATGTTTAACAGTGGTGAGGCCATTTCATTCGCTGGGATACCAGTAATGGCTGTTTCTTATGGGACTTCCGTAATTCCAATTATTTTAATTATCTGGTTTATGTCTTATATTGAAAAATTCGCTGATAAAGTATCGCCGGGACCTGTAAAAGTATTTTTGAAGCCATTAATTGTCATTCTAATTGTTGCTCCAATTGGTTTAACGGTATTAGGCCCACTTGGAATGTATTTAGGTGCAGGATTAGCGAACGGCGTATTATGGGTCCAAGATACTGTTGGCTGGGCAGCTGTTATGATTCTTGCCATCATTATGCCGCTTATCGTGATGTTTGGGATGCATAAGGTTTTCTATCCGGTTGTTATCGCTGCTTTAAGTAATCCTGGATATGAGACGCTTGTACTTACAGCAATGTTAGCATCCAACTATGCACAAGGTGCAGGTTCATTAGCTGTTTATTTTAAAACAAAGGATCCTAAACTGAAACAAGTTGCTCTATCAGGTGGTATTTCTGGTTTGTTTGGTATAACTGAACCTGCATTATACGGTGTACATTTAAAATTAAAAAGAACTCTAGTTGCTTGTATGATAGGTGCAGGTATCTCCGGATTATTTGTGGGTATTATGAATGTTAAAGCTTTTGCGATGGTAGGACCTGGAGTAGCTTCCATGCCAATTTTTGTTGAAAAAGGTTCATTGAATATTATGTTCGCTGTCATCGGAGCATTAATTTCTGTGGTGGTTACGTTTATCGCCGTTTACGTTATTGGTTTTGAAGATGAAAAGGCTGCAGGGAAAAATGAAAAAGCTGACACTAAATCTGCTAAATCCGCAATTAAGGTAGAAAGAAAAGTGATCTATTCACCGATTAAAGGGGAACTTATACCATTAACAAAGGTAAACGATAAAGTGTTTTCAGAAGAAGTAATGGGCAAAGGGATCGCGATTAAGCCTGCTGAGGGTAAGGTTGTTGCTCCATTTGATGGAACAGTTGAAATGGTTTTTCATACGAATCATGCAATTGGTTTAAAATCGAATCTTGGCGTAGAGGTACTCATCCACATTGGAATTGATACGGTGAATTTAAATGGACAGTATTTCATTTCTCGTGTAAAAAAAGGTGATCAAGTAAAACAAGGACAGCTATTGATTGAGTTTGATTTAAAGAGTATTCAAAAAGCTGGTTACGATACAACGACACCGGTAATCATTACGAATTCAGCAGATTATTTGGAAGTTCTGCCCCAAGACGAGAAGATAAAGCCTGTTAGCGGTCAGCCGTTGCCGCTTCTAACTGTTTTATAAGTAGTGTTTTGATGTAACCAGGAAAGGTGAGACTGTGATGAAAATAATTAAAGTGCTGAATACAAGTGTTGTTCTTGCGAAACGAGATGATCAAAAGGAAGTCATCGTTATGGGGAAGGCCATTGGTTTTAAGAATAAGCCAGGAAGCACGATTAACGATGCGGATATTGAAAAAATTTACGTCCCTGAGAATAAAAGTACATCGAATGATTTAGTTGAATTAATGCAAGAAACTCCGAAAGAATATTTGATGATCACGGACGAAATTATCTCTTACGCGAAAGGCCGTTTAGCCAAGCATTTAAATGAGCACCTATATATTGCCTTAACAGATCACCTTTACATGGCTACTAAGCGATTTAATGAAAATTTAACCATACAAAATCGGATGCTTTGGGAAGTAAAGAAATTTTATCCGGAAGAATTCAGCATTGGCTTGTATGCGCTAGATTTTATTGAAAAGCAGCTAGGGATCCAATTGCCTGAAGAAGAAGCGGCAAACATTGCTTTCCATTTAGTGAATGCCCAGCAGACGGATGATAATATGAATCAAATCCTGCTCATGACCAATACAGTTAAGGATATTTTAAATATTATTAAGTTTCACTATAAGATTGACATTCAAACGGATACGATTAATTATTCGCGTTTTTTGACACACCTACAATTCTTTGTCCAGCGGCTGCTGGAGAATAAGATGTTGGGAACACCCGACCATGATTTGTTTGACCAGATTAATAAGAAGTATCCGGTAGAAGGAAAGTGTGTAGATAAAATTGTAAAGTATGTTAAAACGAACTTTAATTACGATATTTCGGATGAAGAAAAGATGTATTTAATCATTCATATTAACAGAGTTGTCTCAAGAGGCAATGCATAATAGTCAGGAGGATAACTATGTCCAACCAAATTAGAAAATTCCCAGAAGGTTTTTTATGGGGCGGAGCCATTGCAGCAAATCAAGTAGAAGGTGCCTGGAACGTTGACGGCAAAGGTCTATCTACAGCGGATGTCGCCATATTCAAAAAGGGAGTCAGCAAAGCTGACTATAAAAAACATAATAAAGTGGACGAAGAACAAATCCAAAAGGCGATGAGTACAGAAACCGCAGAGGACTACCCAAAGCGTAGGGGGATTGACTTTTATCATCGTTATCCAGAAGACATGGCGGTTTTTAAAGAAATGGGATTGAAAACATTACGTGTCTCAATTGCTTGGACTCGAATCTTTCCAAATGGGGATGAGGAACAACCTAATGAAGCAGGTTTAGCCTTCTATGACCGTTTATTTGACGAAATGCATAAAAATGGGATTGAACCGATAGTAACCTTATCGCATTATGAAATGCCATTATATTTAGTGAATCAATACGGAGGCTGGTCAAATCGGATCGTGGTTGATCTCTTCGTGAAATTTAGTAAAGTCGTTTTTACTAGATATAAAGATAAGGTGAAATATTGGCTCACCTTTAATGAAATTGATAGTATTGTCCGTCATCCGTTTACAAGCGGAGGTATTGTACCTGAGCGTTTTGAAAATGTAGAACAGACCGTGTATCAGGCCTTGCACCATCAATTTATTGCCAGTGCATTAGCCGTTAAATATTGTCATGAACTCGTTCCGGGTTCAAAAATAGGCTGTATGCTGACAAAATTAATGACGTACCCTCATTCTTGTAACCCAAAAGATGTCCTAAAGGCTTCCAAGAACAATCAGTTTAATCATTTCTTTACTGATGTTCAAGTGCGCGGGGAGTATCCACGATTTATCAATCGTTTGTTTAAAGAAAAAGGAATTCAGATTGAAAAACAAGTGGGCGATGACGAGCTGCTTAAAGCACATACCGCTGATTTTATTTCTTTTAGCTACTACATGTCATTGGTTGCTAGTGAAAATAGCGAGGGAATGGAAAAAGTTAGTGGGAATACAATTGGCGGGGTGAAAAACCCTTATTTGGAAACAAATGAATGGGGCTGGCAAATCGACCCGATTGGGTTACGTATTTCTTTAAATGAATTATATGACCGTTATCAGGTTCCGTTATTTATTGTTGAGAATGGAATGGGAGCCTATGACAAGATCGAGGAAGATGGTAGCATTCAAGACGATTACCGAATTAGTTATCACGAGCAGCACCTGGAACAAATGCTGGAAGCCATCGAGGATGGAGTCAAGTTAGTTGGCTACACGAGCTGGGGGATTATTGATTTGATCAGTTATTCATCCTCAGAAATGGAAAAACGGTATGGTTTTATCTATGTAGACCAAGATAACGATGGCAATGGAACGTTAGAAAGAAAACCGAAAAAAAGCTTCTATTGGTATAAAGAAGTGATTGAAAATAATGGGCTCTTGGCAGAGGAAAAGGAAGCGGCAATACGCTGACATAAAAAGGGAGTGGAGATAGCCTCCACTCCCTTTTTTGTTTAGGAAATTATAAAATTTTTGAACTTTGGATAACGTTTCTGAATCCAGCTCCGACGCACAGGACGTGCTAGTGCAGTCATGGCGATTGACGTCGCGTCTTTGACTGCCAGCGCCTAGCCCCTCGAGGTCATAAGTCAATTCTAAATTGAAGGCAAAGAACGCCTTCTATTTAGAATCGCCTTATGCTTGTCGGACGCCTTCAGGATGAAGGTGAGAAAGGCGTTGCAACAGGACGTTGCGAATTTAGCCTTTCTTCCTCTGACCAAGGCGCTTGCGCTTTTGTTCATAGAGTAAATCATCGTCAGCTAGGGCTATTGGCGACCGATATTTGCTAGAAAGAAACGGGGAGCCAATCAGGACGATTACCTACCGAAATTAGTTAGAAGAAGCTATAAAATTCTTATTTTACCAAAATTAGATTTTCTATTTGTTTAATCGCCTCAATTACGTCCCTTTCACTATATGAACCCATTAACTGAAGGGATTCTTCTGGTTTAATCGCATGGGCAGCAATGAGTTTCATGGCTTGTTCTTGGTTATTTGTAATACCTAATTCTTTTAAGTTAATCGGGAAGCCTAGGTCTTTGTAAAAAGGAATGAGCTCCTGTACTTCCTCCGTTCGGTTTTCAAGGTTTAGCTGGACTAAAATCCCATATGCAACCTTTTGGCCATGAAGAATGCTGTGCGTTTCTTCAATAAAGCTGAGTCCATTATGAATAGTATGGGCTCCTGCCATTCTGCCATAGCGGCCACCATATCCACCTACTGTTCCGGCTAAGGTTATTACCGCCTCTAATACTTTTGTAAATGAAGAAGAGTTCGTACGCATTTCGAGGTTCTGAATAGCCTTTTTACTTTCTTCCATTAATTTTTCTTTTATGAAGGAAGAATGCTCCAATCCAACTTGTACCATTAATGAGAAAATATTTTTGTTAATGTTGTTTCGTATGGCTGCTTCTGCTTCATACCATTTGGCTAATGTATCACCGATGCCGCTTTTAAAATAATCAACAGGTGAGCAAAGTAAGAATACAGGATCTACCAGTGTAAGATAGCTGGAACGTTTATGATAATCCACTCTTATAAATGAACCATTATCATCGTAAATGACACTTAAAGGCGTGCTGGCGGCACATGTGCTTGCAACCGTTGGAATCGTGATGACCTCAACATTTAACCGGTCTGCAACTGATTTGGCGGTATCGATTATTTTTCCACCGCCAATCCCAATAATTACATCCGCCTGACTAGCACTTTTAGAAATTTTGTTTACAGCGGTATCTGAGCTGTATCCATCATGCTGAATGACCTGAACATGGGAAGGTAAGTTTGTATAATTTAAAAATGCTTGATACGATTTGTGTCCCGTAACCACTACTGGAGAATGAAAACCATCTAAGTAATTGGAGATGTTTTTCAGAATTCCTTCTTTACAGATATATTGATTTGGTCCACTTCTAACAATATCCTCTGGTCTCATGAATGTTGACTCCTTTTTTTATGATTAAAATAAAAAGACCTAAATTGAGCAGTATGAAACATACTACTCAACTTAGGTCTTGCCTGCATAACCAGTAACACGCCTTAAATTATTTAAGTATACAATATTATTTTAACAATATTCAGTCTATAATAAAAGGGTTTTATTTTAAATATATTTAAGGATGTTTTCAAGAAAACCCTGATTTTTGTGTCCATCGAAATCGCTTTTTCGATTGGAATGATGGCAGGTGGAGGAATCATTGCTTCTTGGGGAGGTTTCAAGAACAAAGTTCATACGATGACATTAGCTAGTCTCTTAATGGGAGCTTGTACATTTGCACTTGGTATCGTGCCTATCTTTTGGATGTATCTAATTTTTATGGCTGTGTTTGGAATTGCAATGCCAATTTTTAATACCCCAACTATGGTTTTATTGCAAGAGAAAGTTGATGAAAATTACCTTGGGAGAATCTTTGGTGTATTTGGAATGATTTCAACATCAATGATGCCATTGGGGATGCTTGTTTTTGGTCCAATCGCCGATGTAATTAAAATAGAATGGCTACTTGTAGGAACTGGGATACTTATTTTAGTGCTATCCATTTTCTTAGTTCGAGATAAAGTATTAATTGAAATAGGAAAGTCATAGTTACCGTGCCTTGTGTCACTGCTTGAAAGTTTGTCGAATGATACACGACAAACGACAAGCAGTGGCGGGCACTTTTTTTATGGAAGAAATCATTGTGTTCATATAAAATGGTAGTAATTAGTAGAAGTTTTATTCTGAAATCGAGGTGATGACTTAATTGGCAATGCTAGATCAAGATTCTCAATACATTAGAAGTGCCTACATCAAAAGAGATCAAATAACCTCTTATGATCACTTTCCGCTCAATCTACCAGTGATTCGGAATTTTAAGGAATTGAAGTTTCATCCTAATGTTACGTATATTATTGGTGAAAACGGAATGGGAAAGTCAACTTTACTAGAGGGTATTGCGATTGCTTATGGATTTAATCCTGAAGGTGGAACGTTAAATTTTAACTTTACTAGTTATGACTCTCACTCGAATTTAGACGAATTCATCCGTTTAGTAAAGGGTGTTAGCAGGGCAAAGGATCATTTCTTCTTTCGAGCAGAAACGTTTTATAATGTAGCAACCAATATAGAGAATTTGGACAAGGAACCTTTGTCTGGACCCAGGATTATCGATTCCTTTGGGGGGAAATCATTACACGAGCAATCCCATGGAGAATCCTTTTTCGCTGCATTTATCGAACGTTTTCAAGGTAATGGCTTATACATACTAGATGAGCCTGAGGCAGCATTGTCCCCATTAAGGCAAATGTCAATGTTAGCTAGAATCAATGATCTTGCTAATCAGGGATCACAGTTTATCATCTCGACCCATTCACCGATACTTATGGCCTACCCTAATGCGAAAATTCTCCAACTTACAGAAGAAGGAATGAGTGAATCAACATTGGAAGACACGAATCATTATTGTATTATGAAACAGTTTTTTGAAAATAAAAATCGGTTGCTGCACCATCTTTTCCGATAATAGTGCCAGACACTTTTCTCCAATCTTGGTACAGTCTACTCACAGAAAAAGTCCCATGAAGATTGCAACTCGTGATGCTATACCATAGGTATGATAATATGATTTGTAAATGAGGTGATTTGGAGTGTCATTATCAAAAGATTCCTTTGTGCCATTAGCAAAATTTTTCGAGATTAGAGAAACGAATGACAATTTATATGAGTATATTGATGGCACAGTATTCATGTCCCCATCTCCATCAACAAAGCATCAAAGAGTATCAGGTCGACTTCATTTAAAATTTGGGAATTACTTAATTGGTGGAGACTGTGAAATTTTTGCTGCACCTTATGATGTGGAATTGACGAAAGATGGGATAGAGGGAAATAAAATTATTATTCCTGATATCAGCATTATTTGTCAAAAGAGTGGTTTTAATGAAGCGAAGTATGTTGGTGTTCCTAATTTAATTGTAGAGATCCTTAATCCATCTAATCAATCTCATGATCTCATTACAAAACTTAATCTTTACATGAACTATGGAGTAAAAGAATATTGGATTGTAAACCCGATGTTAGATTCAATTACTGTTTATTTTTTGAATGCAGAAGGAATGTATGAACAATTTGATATTAAGACACGAACAGGCAAGATAAAGTCGAATTTTTTAAAGGGTTTTGATGTGGAATTAGAGTACGTTTTTAACTAAGTGTGAAAAGCCTTAGTTATTGTCCTTAAAAAATTGGCGAGCAGATTATCATCGATTATAATGAGCATAGGTAAGAAACAGTCTTATTAGGGCTGTTTCTTCTTTAATATTGTAAAGTGAGGATGGTTAACTTGACTCAAGAAAGCATGGTTCAGGTACAAGGTCTTGTTAAAAGATATGGAAACTTTACAGCTGTGAATGGCGTTGAATTTTCAGTTCAAAAAGGGGAAGTGTTTGGACTTCTTGGACCAAATGGAGCCGGAAAGACAACTACAATTGAAATGCTAGTAGGTCTTCGTAAGCCTGACGAGGGCACAGCCTTATTGGCTGGATATGATATAAAAAAAGATATAAACAAGGTCAAGGAAGTAATTGGTGTTCAGCTTCAATCGACTTCACTATTTGAACTATTAAAAGTGGAAGAAATCTTACATTTATACGCAAGCTTTTATCCTAATCACATTAACATTGAACAGCTTGTTTCAGATATGCTATTAACCGAAAAACGTAAGGATCGAGTTAAAGGCTTATCGGGTGGGCAGAAGCAACGTTTAGCCATTGCCTTAGCCCTTATTCACGATCCAAAAGTAGTGTTCCTAGACGAACCTACGACAGGATTAGACCCACAGGCGCGTCGAACGTTGTGGGATATTGTTCTGCGGTTAAAAGAACGCGGAAAAACAGTGATCCTATCCACTCATTACATGGATGAGGCCCATGTTTTATGTGACCGCATAGGTATCATGGACCGTGGGGAGCTAATTGCACTAGATACACCTAGTAATCTAGTTAAACAACTTCAATCTAGCAGTACCATTGAATTCCATGTAACAAATCCACCAGAGAAAGAATCTTTTTTGGAGTTGGATGGGGTTAAGGAAGTAGGGATTCGCGACAAATTAGTTCAGTTGTATACAGACGAACTACAGAAATCATTAACAGCTTTAATTCACTATACTTCTCTTCACAACGTCACCATTGAAGAGCTCCAAACCCGTTCTGCTACCCTAGAGGATGTATTTATTCATATGACAGGAAGGAGCTTGCGAGAATCATGAGAGCCTACTTGCAATTAACACTAGCACAATTACGCATCTTTTCGAGAAATAAACAAGTTCTATTCTTTACCTTACTTTTCCCTGTTATCTTAATGCTAGCATTAGGTACATTTGCCGGTGGAGACAGTAACTTATCATTGAATGTAGGAATTGTAAATAATGACAGATCTGATACTTCCTTGCAACTTGAAGATTTGTTTAAACAAAAAGAAGGCATAGAGGTCGAGTATTACGATAGCCTAGAGGATGGGAAAGCCGCTGTGAAAAATGGTGATATTCCACTTTTGCTACAAATTCCAAAAGGATATAGTGCTGGAATCGAAGCCGAGGAAGCACCCCTTTCACTTCCTGTTTACTACAATGAAACAAATATAGCAGCAGCTGAGCTTGGTTTGACCGTAATAACCGGGATGGTCGATCAATATAGTAAAAGCCTAGTTAGCTATGAACCTATCGTCACCATTGAATCAATCGGTATCGAAGCACTTACCATTCGTTATGTAGACTTTCTTGTACCTGGTATAGTGGCGATGATGATCATGAGTAACAATATGAACGGTGTTGCTGGACAGATAGCTGCATGGCGTGAACGAGGTATTTTAAGAAGAATGCAAGGAACAACACTAAAAGCCTCTACCTTTATTGCTGCTCAAATAACAGCTCGGCTGTTTCTCAACGGAAGCCAAGCCTTACTTGTATTGTTAATCGCAAATCTTGTATTTGGTGTAGAAGTAACTGGATCCTGGTTAGCTCTCATTTTCTTTGTTGTTCTTGGAACTCTAGCATTTATGGCACTTGGATTCATTATAGCTGGTATCGCAAAAAATCCAGAAAGTGCTGGACCAATAGCTGGATTTGCCACGTTTCCAATGTTATTTTTAGGTGGAGTTTTCTTTCCAATAAGTAATATGCCTGAGATGTTACAGCCTTTTGTGAAAATACTACCAATTGCTCATTTAAGCACCGCACTAAGGGAAACGATGAATATTGGAACCCCATTTTTAGCACTCGGATGGGAAACTCTTATCCTATCATGCTGGCTAATCGGGGGGTTTGCCATTGCAAGCTATGTTTTTAAATGGGAGTAGTTTAATAAAAAGTGTCTGCTATTACACTTTGATAGCCAGTGCCTGGCACCGCCCGAAGTATGTCGGTGAATTTCGACAAATTCCGAGTGGTGACAGTGGCACTTTTTTAATCGGGAATCAGTCCCGTAATACGCCCTCCAATAAATGTATTTAAAGTTTTGGTGAAGAGATTGATGAAAATAGCTCAGACCATTAATTGGTCAGGGCTATTTTATAGTCAAGAGGCATTTAGCGCGCTTATTCCACTTTTTCATCTTTAGAAAGGAAGCTTTCTCTTTCTAATTTCACTAGTTGTTCAGTCGGAACCAAGTAGTCTGTGTATTGCCGGATAACGCTCGATTTTAGTATTTTTAAGTCTTGGATTTTTTCTTGTAACAGTTCAGCACGTAATAGGATTTCAGGCTCATTGACACCTAAAAGTGTGCGTATTCCGGTTGTACTACTAAACCTGGGATTAATTTCAAAAATATAGGCTTTCCCTTTCCAAAGGCGAAGTTGAAAATTGCATGGACCGTAAGGTTTCAGGGTCTTAGTGACTTGCTTACAGTACTCTGTAATATCCTTATAGTGAATAGACGCTGGATTAGACGTTGCAACCATCGTGATGCCATCCTGTAACTGCCTGTTTAACGCAATCGCGGATAATATTTTTCCATCTGCTCCGCTACAAATTCCCACAGTAAATTCCTCATGATCTCCAGGAAGATATTGCTGCAGAACCATATCTTTTTTTTGGGAAAGAACTTGCCTAAGGGAACTTAAATCCTGAACTATATGGATATCTTCTGAACCCTGGCCCCACCTCGGTTTAACAAAGATAGGGAAGCCCACTTTTTTAAGAAAATTATCAATCTGTTCTTTATCTTCCGGATAGCGAATCGTATTTGGATAAGGGAAATGATGTTCTTTGAGAAAATTTATCGTATTCCATTTATCACTACAAATTGAAAATACCTTTGCTGTGTTAGTGAATACCTTAGCTCCAGTTTCGTCTTCAATCATTGTTTTATAGTGGCTGTAAAAGGGAAGTTCTTGTGCAGAGGCGATAAAATTTGCATGTATTTTTTCTTTTCTTATGATTTCTAGCAATCTTTTTAAATAAGACTGTTCCTCCCTTACAGGTGGAATAATGTATGCACGGTGGGCAAGGTGGAGTCCCAGCGTATGGGGACGAGTATCAGTAGCCACCAGCTTAACGTTTAACTTAGATTTTAAGAGGGACTGAATAACAGCTACACCATAGAGCGATCCAGATCCGGTTATAAGTACATTCAATTTATTCATAAATCACCTGTTTAGGTAAAAATTCTTTACTCTTGGGTCCACAATTAAAAAGTAAATCAATAATAGACATATGTGATATAAAATCACCCCATAGCTGTGGGTATTCGAGATGGTCAAATTTCTGGTATTCCAAGCGAATTTGATTTCTTTTAAATTCATTTTCATCATTATATGATATGGCACCAGTCCCTGATAAATAAGTGGTTGCTTGTAAAGCTTTGCAGATACTAATGATTTTATCCCCTTTTATCCCTGCTGTCCCTTCAATTTCTGAAGAACGTATAATAGGAGTTTTTATTTCTAGTAGAATGCGTACTACTTCGATAAGCCGCAAGTTAAAATCAACCAATTTTTCATCTGGATTTTGATAAACGGGCAAAAAAAACTGTTCATATTGTTTCCAAAAAGGGGCCCGTGCATAGCATCTTTGGATCGAACCCCAATGCTTTTGGGTCCATTTACTATCGTCAAATATTGTCACATCTTTGATTAGGCCTTTTTTTTGACCTATTGGGACAGTTAACAATCTAGGTCCATCTGGACTTTTTATTTTGTTTTTATTCGTAATGGCTGTTTTTGAATAAGTAACATCATCAAGGATTACAAACAAATCACAAGACAACATTTTGTGGAAATACCCACACCAAGGTAGGTAGTTAGGTTGATGAATAGCAATGATCATCGGACATCACCACCGAATCCTTCAAATAATTTTTTTGCCATCATAATGTTCGTTTTATGTCCTGTTCGAATTCCAATAAAATGCCCTTGAACTGGTATACCAATAGTGGTAAGATCTCCTATCAAATCCACTAATTTATGTCTTGCTGGCTCATTATCCCACCTAAGCTTATTGGCCGTTCCATTGGAAAACACAAGACATTGATCGATGGAACTGCCGATTAATTTAGCTACCTGATCATATTCATAATCTATGATATATGACCTTGCTTCTGACAGCTCTGAAGCAAAGGCTAAGTCCGTTGTGTGTTTGTAATTGGCTAGTTGGGTTGGGAGTTGGTTACCTGGATATTCAAGCAAATAAGTAAACATAGGTTGCCGATTAGGTAAAGCCATTAAAATGCTGTCGTAGCGTTCACCTTGATAGGTGAAGGAGTCAAAGACCCATTTTGGCTCAGTTACAGTTAGATACCTTTTTGGTATATGCTGCAATACGGGTTCAGCTTGTAACAAGGCATTCACAAAAGAGGCACTGCTAAATTGACTGACTACAGGAATGTGTGAACTGTCCATGTGGATTTTTATATTATCAATGCCTAAACCAGTGATAGCAGCTAAAATGTGTTCTGTATGTTCAATATGAATATTATTTTTCACTAGGGAGGTCCACCGAGAATCAGTTCGGGCGTACTTGGTCTTACATTCTACTTGCGGTTTCCCGGGCAGATCATCACGTACAAAAACAATACCGGTATCAGGAGGCGCAGGAAATAGGGTGACCGTCGTCTTGTGTTGGCCCGTTATAGATATTCCGCTGCATGGGACGGAGTGTGTTATCGATTTTTGCATGGCGATCCCAACCTTATATTTATGATTTACTCACAACCTTTAATATTTCTACAGCACGGTGTCTGTAGGTATGATTCTTGTAGACTTCCTTTTGACCTGCTAGAGCGATTTTTTTCCTTGCATTCTCATTTTTTAGATAATAATCAATTAATTTAATCGTTTCTTTAGGTGAACTGGAACAAGCAAGATGCTTTCCAGGAGTAAACGTTTCTTTTACCGCTGGGGTACATGGCGCAAGCAGAAATCCTCGGGCAGCCAGAACTTCATACGTTCGTGAGGTTAATTCCGTTAATGTATTTTGAATTCCGAGAACAATTTTTGCTGAGCTATATACATTGTTTGTTTCTAAATAGGAAAGTTTGTTCCGCAAGAATGTAGAGGGGACGTCAAAGCCGACAAGGTTAGAATTGAGATAATCCCATCGTTTCCCCCATATTTTCACGTCAAATCCGTTTTCTATTAGAGGTTTTAATAGAATCTGTACACTATTTTTGCGGAAGTCCTTCCACTTCACTCCGGCACTAGCTACAACAGCAATGTCACAAGTGTATTGATCCTGCTGCTTGCCTGGCTTGTGAAAATAAGGGTTACAAGCCCAAGGAAGGTAGTGGGCTGAAAATCCTAACTCCTTATAAAAGGGAATAGAAGCACGGTCAATGGTAAAGACATAATCCGGACGGGTGGTTTCAATATAAAAATGAGTCCATTCATCTCTCCAACGAGGATCCTCTGTTGCCCAATAAGCATGTTTCACTTTAGACTTCCTTAGAAGCCGTCTAAGGATCTGCAGCTTTTCTAATGTATGGATTTTTGTCCATCCGGCGGTTACCACCAAATCGGGCTGAAATTCCTGTAACACCTTCTTCAGCTCTTCTTCTTGGATATCCGTCATTCTCTTGACATAACAGCCCGCTTGGTAAAATCCGTATGGCAGTCCCAGTAGGTATTGTTTTGCTGCTTCAATAAAAAGAATTTTCATTTTAATCACCCGATTTCATAAAGTTAATCTGTAGGTTTCACGTAAAATTCCTCGTCCTCCAAAACCTTCTTTAAACTTGATCAAACCGGTATTCACCACTTTTCCTTTGTTTTCAGTAGAAATGCCCCAATCGATATAGTGAAACCCTTCCTTCATTCCCCAAGTTATAAGATGACTGAAGACTAAATTTAAAGGTCTTACATGTTGATATTCATCACGATGACAAATATAAAAACAATTGATAACTCGACTGTTAAGGATAAACACTAGTACTCCGGCAATCATTTTCCCTTCGTAAAAGGAAGAAAACAGTTTAATTTGATCAGGATATCTTTGTTTCAAATCAAGCAATTCTGAGTAAGAGTGAGTGGGGATTGTATTATGTCTTTCTTTGAGATTGTATTCCAATATATTACAAAAATTCTCATAATCGTTACTTTCCTTTACGGTTACTCCCGAATTTATTGCTTTATTTCGATTCCTAATCGCATGTTTCTCCATGCAGCTGTCTGCTTTGTCTATCTCTTTGAGTGACAGTGCTGTTGCTAACTCTGTTATGTCAGGTGAAAATCCATTGTGTCTTAAGGAAAAATCGATCTCATCCGACGTCCACAAATGGTAGATACGAGGGACCATTTTCATTTCGATTGCTTTAAATCCAAGGGAACGGCAATAGTCTATTAGCAGTGGGATAAGCACTAAAGCCTTTGACGAATTGAACTTTTGATTAATGATAATTCCTCCGTGTGATGCACCTGGATAAGAACAAAAAATACAGTCTTCTCCTTCTTTCTTTATTGCAGCAGGAATTACTGCGGTTAATTTGTTTTGGTCGTCATATACAATTAAGGAACAATCTTGAAATTTTTCTGGAAAATGATAATTTAGAAATTTACGTTGCTGCATAAAGGTACCATTTCTTGAATTTTGGACAAAGTCATCCCAATGGGATTCGTAATCATTTGTATATGTTTTTATTTTCACTTTGTATCACCAATTCATCTGAAATTTTGAATTAATATATATAATTACTAAAAAATAGTTCAAAAATGATAGGTTATTCTATTCAAGGGGTTATCCCTCAGTGACAGATATAAATAAAAGACAATCGTCTATTTTTGGGATTTTGCTCACCTTGAAGAATGCTGATTCATATTTTAGCAGAGGAGATGTCATCTGAATTATGAAAGGAATGGAGAAAATGCCACCAAAACCACCAAAGAAACCAAAACCATCAAAGAAACCAAAACCACCAAAATGTCCACCACCATCTGATGCAGATTACTAAATAAGGAATCTACGATTAAGAGGGACACATAAAAGAGGGTGACCCAAAAGCAAAGTGTCAGACTCAAACGTCAACAATCTCTAGTTTTTAATGAATCATAAATAAAAAAGAAAATGTTTTTACAAAGTAGTGTCAAACACTTATGGGACACCCTCTTCTTTTATAAGCAATGATTGAAATGAAAAAATAAAGAGGGGAGAGAAAATGATACCTCTTGTTGATTTAAAGACTGAATATAAAGTTTTAAAAGATGAAATTAACCAGGTAATTGGGGAAGTCCTAGAAAGTGGCAGTTTTATACTAGGATCAAAAGGAAATAAATTGGAAGAGGAAATCTCCAACTATATTGGTGTTGCACACGGGTTAGGAGTAGCTAATGGAACTGATGCACTACTATTAAGTTTGGAAGCATTAAATATCGGATACGGTGATGAAGTCATTACGACACCATTTACCTTTTTTGCAACGGCTGAAGTCATTGCCAGGGTAGGTGCGACTCCTGTTTTCGTAGATATTGATCCGCTAACCTTTAATATGAGTCCAGCTTTGATTGAACATGCTATAACAGAAAGAACGAAGGCCATTATCGTTGTTCATTTATTCGGTCAATCAGCAGATATGGATGCTATCAT
This sequence comes from Metabacillus herbersteinensis, assembly GCF_042433335.1. Lineage (NCBI taxonomy): Bacteria > Bacillati > Bacillota > Bacilli > Caryophanales > Bacillaceae > Metabacillus > Metabacillus herbersteinensis. The sequence continues at coordinate 12,428 of NZ_JBHLVO010000017.1, read as the reverse complement.
GGAAATATCCCGTAAGCATAACCTTCGAGTGATTGAGGATGCCTGTCAATCAATTGGGGCAGCCTTTCAGGGAAAAAAAGTGGGTTCATTCGGTGATGTAGGATGTTTTTCTTTTTTTCCATCGAAAAATTTGGGGGCATATGGTGATGCGGGTATGATTGTAACGAATGATAGTGAATTAGATTGTAAAATTAAATCCTTGAGAAACCATGGCAGCTGCCAGCGGTATGTTCATACACATATTGGTTTAAACAGCCGGTTAGATGAAATACAAGCCGCCATCCTTTGCATAAAATTAAAACGGTTGGACAAATGGAATGAAAGGAGAAGAGAATTGGCGGCGAAATATACAAGGAGATTAACAGGAATCGTTGATGTCCCTATTGTTGCAGCAGATAGGGAGCACGTTTTTCATCAATATTGTATTAGAACAATACAGCGGGAAGAATTGGCACAATTTCTCCAGCAAAAACAAATTGCTTCTGGTATTTATTACCCCATTCCACTACATCTTCAACAAGCCTTTGATCAACTGGGGTATAAAAATGGGGACTTTCCTATTTCAGAAAGTACAGCCCAAAATATACTGGCACTACCGATTAATCCCATGATGACAGATAAACAGCAGGAACAAATTATATCCGCTATAGTAGAATTCTTCGGTGATAAGGCATGAGTCTTATAAAAATAGGGGTTGTAGGTGTTGGCAGTATGGGTGTGAATCATTGTAAGGTTTTGCAAAAGATAAAAAATGTTCAATTTGTAGGTGTATTTGATATAAACCAGGAAAGAAATGAACAAGTAGCTAATATGTTTGCGGTTACAGCATTTTCATCATATGAGGAGCTCATGAATGGAGCAGATGCTGTCATAATTGCAGCCCCAACGTTCCACCATTTTTCATTAATAGTGCAGGCAATCCAGAAAGGAAAGCATGTGTTAGTTGAAAAACCTTTGGTCACCTCGTTGAAGGAAGCGGAACACATTATAACAATGGTAGAAAAAGAATCAGTCATAGTTCAAGTTGGTCATATAGAACGCTTTAATCCAGTTTTTAAGCAACTATCCTACATGATGAAAATGGAAAATGTGATATCTCTTGAAGCTAGAAGATTTGGGGTTCCATACCGACATATAGATACAGATGTCATTCTTGATCTTATGATCCATGATATCGATATCATCTTACAATTAGTGAAAAGCCCGCTTTCGAATGTTACCGGAGTTGGTTACTACGGAAAAGATGGACAATTAGAGGGTGCCGCCGCTTTACTTTCTTTTCAAAACGGTTGCTTCGCTTCCTTACTTTCTAGCCGTCTTTCCTTAGAGAAAAAGAGAAGTTTATATGTAACAGAAAAGAATAGATTCCTAAAAGCGAATCTACTAGCAAAAGAGTTATACATTTACCATGAAATTACTAAACCTCTCACATCCATACGTTCCTACCATCCAGAAAATATTATTGAAAAAGTTGCGATTCCTCATGCAGAAGCGCTTTATTTAGAAATCGAACACTTTGTTCAATCTATCCAAACCAAACACTCCCCTAAGGTAGGCGTCCACGAAGCAGCTAAAGTACTTGAAGTAGCATTGAGAATCAAAGAACAAATTGAGAAAAATAAATAGAAATCGGCATAGACATCGTCGATTTCTACTTTCTATTTTACCTGTACATATATTTAATACAAAGCCTAGTTAAAAACTCACAATTTAGCATGAGAAGAATAACTAGCGGTGCTGGCACTACCCAGAATTTGTCGATAACATTTCTACATACTTCAAACGGTGCCAAGCACTTTTTTTGTAGAAGAAATCATCATGTGCATTTAAAATGGTAGTAATTAGTAACAGTATTATTCTAAAATCGAGGTGATTTCTTAATTGGCAATGCTAGATCAAGATTCTCAATACATTAGAGGTGACTACATCAAAAGAGATCAAATAACAACGGATGGTAACAGGCATTTTTTTGAGGAAGGAAAAGTATACACTCTTCATAAAAAACACCGTTAAAAATTGGCGAGTAGATAATCATCGATTATAATGAGCATAGGTAAGAAGCAGTCTTAATAGGGTTGCTTCTTCTTTACTATTGTAAAGTGAGGATGGTTAACTTGACTCAAGAAAGCATGGTTCAGGTATTTTTGGACAAAGTGCCTGTGGCAACGTCAACCTTGAGCATACAAGCTAATGCAAAGAGCATACTTCCTGCAGCAGCAAAGAATAATATTTCAAAACCAAAGTAGTCAATTAAAAGTCCTAAAGTTGGTGGTGAAATGATTGCTGCTAATGAAGAAACTAAATAATACAAACCAGTTCGTGTACCAAAACTGTGTTCACTACCTGTAGACACAATAAAAGGATAGGCATTGATATTTATACATGCCCAAAACATACCGCCCACTAATAGAATGGCTCTTAGGGCAAAGACCGAGTCCGTCCAGTTTAGTAGAAGAAAAACGAAAACTAAGCCTATGATCCCGATCAGTATTACTTTTTTCTTCCCGTATTTTGCACCTAATAGCCCACAAGGAATAGCGGATAGTACAAAGCTCAACGAGAAAAAGGCTAATGAAAATGCGGAAGCACTTTTTGATAAGCCAAGCTCATTTACTCCATATAAAGTAAATAAAGCCTCCATCCCCTGAATCGCCATAAACCAAAAAAAGATAGCAGCTAATAAGTAAACAGTTGGTGTATTTAATTCTGATTTGTAGTTGATTTTTGGAGGGGAAATAATGGCATAAGACAAGGCATCACGGCTTTCTTTAATGTTTTTAAAGATAACCCATAATGCTAGTAAAAATATAACTGAAACCGCTAAAAAAGGTAGGTATTCTTCAATATTGTACAAAAGAGAACCTACACTAAATGCTAAAATGGCCCCGCAGCCTCCCATAAAATTAATAACCCCGTTTGCATTCGTTCGTTTAGATTCTGGTGTAATGTCTGGCATTAAAGCAATGGTGGGAGAACGGAAAATCGCCATCGATAAGTTCATACATACCATAAAGATGATTAACGTCACTAAACTAGTGTGGAATGGAATAAGAGCAAAGAATAAAGCAGCGATTGGGATACCGATTAGCAAATAAGGCATACGTCGACCAAAACGAGTTTGTGTTCGATCACTGCGGTTCCCAATATATGGCTGTAGAAAAAGGGCAATATAATTATCAATGGTCATAAGGAATCCAATTAATGCCGTGCTGGCAATATAATTATTAAGATAAAATGGAACAAATCCATTATACAAAGACCATCCAATACTAATGCTGAAAAATCCAAACCCTAATAGCCAAGTTTTTTTCATTGCAGCTCTCCTTAAGATTGATTTAGATGTGAAAAGTCAATCAGGGAATGTCAAAAAAATGGAGCGCTACTATATTATGCAGTGTAACACTCCCTTTTGCGTGTTATTTTCTTAAAATGAAATCACTAAAAAACCCTGTGTAAACCAATAAAAGAGTGCAAGGTCCCTTTTTAAAGGAATCTGCACTCTCTTTTCAATTATATATATAAGGTGCTTTTGCTTTAGATGAAGATAACTTTGCTCTTTTTTCTAATAAGCTTAGAGAGAACAAAAAGAGCACCAACTTAATTATTTGGTGCTCCTGGTGGGTAGTAATAGGGTGGGACTTTTATCCAACCATGTTCTCTCATTTTAGTTTTAACATCCATCCCATAAATTGCTTTTTCAGAATGGAATCTAATCCACATTAGCCCTATATCACTTCGGATACACTGACTAATGTTACTTGAACACATTACAATATTTGTTGCTACTTTAGCAGAAATTAGATTAGCAATCTCTATATCAGTTGCCTTTACACCAAGTGGAACACTATTAGGATCTGAATTTGGCTTATGCCCAGAGATATCGGGTAAAGCAACGCCTTCTTTAATCATAAATTCTCCCAAGATTTTTTTTTGATTTATACCAAGTTTGGTTCCATCTTTTAAAAGTTCAATAAGTACATTATCAGTAGTTGTATTTAATGCGGATTCAAGCACGGGAATTTCCTCTGCTAACGCAGTGTAGTAAAGCCAGCATCCCATTGCTTCACCAATGTGGAGTCTTGATTTAGGTTCAGTGTCAAATCTTGTTATTAGGTAATCGAATAATGCTTCTATCTTGTTCGGCAATAACAACACCTCGTCCTTTGTCGTTATTAACATCGTTAACTAAAATGGGTTTTTTATACATTTGAACATGTTAATATAAAATTAGGTGTTCAGTTCGAGTAATCTGGACAATAGACACAAACAATGCAGTAAGCAATATATCGATAATAGCTTATCAGCTTCATAAATACGTTGAAGGTTGGTAATATTGAACAAAGGTATTCCCTGTTAGTTCGCTAAATACTTGCAGAAGTGATAGGGGCTTAAATTATGTACCTAATCCAAAGGAGGATTAAGAGATGAGTCAATTTCGTATACTCATTGCGGGTTGTGGTGGAATGGCAAATACTTGGGTAGAGTATGCCATGCAACGTCCTGATGTAGAGATAGTCGGACTAATTGATATAAATGAGGATAATGCAAAGATTCTGTCTAATAAGCATGGCTTAACTGTTCCTTTTTTTAAAGATGTGAAAGAGGCTGCGATATCTACCGAAGCTAATTTAGTATTTGACATAACGATTCCTGATGTCCACAAAAAAATTACACTTTCCGCCTTTGAAGCAAAATGTGACGTAATGGGTGAGAAGCCAATGGCATCATCACTTCAGGAGGCGTATGAGATGAAGGCGGCTGCGGAGGCTGCGAATCGGTTCTATGCGGTCATGCAAAACCGTAGATATCTCAACAATATAAGAGCACTTCGAGATTCAATCCATAAGGGAACAATTGGGAAAAGTGGTTTTGTATGTGCAGATTTCTTTATCGGTGCACATTTTGGAGGATTTCGAGATGCAATGAAGAGTCCTTTAATACTAGATATGGCCATACATACTTTTGATCAAGCACGTTTCATAACTGGTGCTGATCCGGTTTCGGTCTACTGTTATGAGTTCAATCCAACAGGTTCTTGGTATGAAGGAAATGCAGCAGCTATTTGTATTTTTGAAATGTCTGATGGTTCGGTATTCAACTATCGTGGTTCTTGGTGTGCAGAGGGAGCTTCAACCTCATGGGAGGCAGCTTGGCGTGTTACTGGGACAAAAGGTACAGCTATCTGGGATGGTGACCATGTGCCTTATTGTGAGGTTGTTAAACTTGCCGATGAGCACGTATTTCAGAACGAGCATACTCGAGTAGAAGCAACTGTTACAGAAATGACTCATGAAGGTCATTTCGGCTGCTTGGATGAAATGTTTCTTGCTCTATTAGAAGGAAGAAAATCAGAGACAGACTGCACAGATAATATAAAGAGTATGAAGATGGTTTTTGGAGCATTAGAAAGTGCTGATAAAGGACAAAAAATTTCTTTAACTTAATAGGAATATTTGTATTTTAGATCATAAATCTACTTAAGGAGAGATCAATGATTCTCTCCTTTGTTTTTAGTTAGCCTTAAAAAAACATATCTATATCATATAAGAGCTATGTCTAATCCCACTATGTAACAGCTATCCAATCAACGGCTTCAAACTAAAATAATCTAAAGCCTGATTAACTAGATGAAGATCATATATTCTTTTTTCTAAGCAAAACTGAATGACCAAATCGTAGGTTTCACTATCAGACAATGAATAACCTGCAGAGCTTAAGAGCTCATTGGTGTCTTCTTCATTTAGCTCAAGTGCAAATGCGAGAGCAATCATGGTGTTTTTCTTAGGATGATAATTTAGATTCGATCGTATTTTGGAAAAGTGCTTGCGGTCGATTCCGGCCTTTTTGTAAATCTCTATGTCACTTGCACCCTTTTTATCAATGAAACTGAACAATACCTGGTTCAGTGTGGGTTTGCGGTTTATTTTAATAAAATCTTCTAATTCAATCTGTTGTATGTCTTCAAAAATACTATTCTCAATATTAGGAGCCGATTTACAATCCTCTAATTGAAAACTGCTCAAATGAAGTTGTACAAACTCCCGTAATTCTTCAATTATCATCTTATCAAGCATATGGCCCACCCTCCCTTAAATGTCGCTTAACAGGCGACCACATTATGAATAAATTCATTTAGAATTATATCATGAACAAATAGAGAGGATGTTTAGTATGAATCAAAATTTAACAGAAATTATCTTCCTGCTTGATCGGAGTGGATCAATGGCTGGGCTTGAAAGTGATACCATTGGAGGGTTTAATGCCTTAATTGAAAAGCAGTGCAAACTAGAAGGTGAAACGATGCTCACAGTAGCCCTCTTTGATGACAGCTATGAGATAGTATGGAATGGTATTGATGCAAACAATGCAAGACTAACAGACAAGGAGTATTATGTAAGGGGATGTACAGCACTTCTTGACGCAGTCGGAAAAGCCATTTTGGATGTGCGCCAAAGGTTATCTAATACTAGTGAAGAGCAAAAGCCAGGTAAGGTTATCTTTGTGATTACAACAGATGGTATGGAAAATGCGAGTAGTGAGTTTAATTATAAAAAAGTAAGAGAGCTCATAAAGCACCAGCAAGAGAAATACAATTGGGAGTTTATTTTCATTGGAGCAAATATTGATGCTACAAAAGAAGCAGATAGTATAGGAATAGATAAGGATCATGCATATAACTTTGAAGCATCAGAAATTGGTGTTGAAAGTATGTATTCCATGGTTAATGAGGAACTATCAGAGAGAAGACAGAAACGGTTTTTATGATAATGGAACACTCCCAAGTCACTTTCTGGTTTGGGGGTGTTTTTTACTAAGAAAATTCCCTAGGGTATAATGAAAGTATTCGTTAAAATTCGATAGAAACACACACAATAAATTGCAAAAATAAGGAGCAAACCATGAACAACTATAAATTAACCATTCAATATGACGGCGGACGCTATAAAGGCTGGCAGCGGCTCGGTGAAGGTGAAAACTCAATTCAAGGAAAGATAGAAAATGTTTTATCAGAGATGGTAGGGAAAAAGACTGAAATCATTGGATGCAGCAGAACAGATGCAGGTGTACATGCTTTTGCTCAAATAGCCAATTTTATAATCAGTGAGAATCTAACAGAGTCTGAAATCAAGAAGTATTTGAATAAATATTTACCCAATGATATCAGCATAATAGAGGTTGTGTCAGTTCCAGACCGTTTTCATGCCCGTTATAATGCCAAAGATAAAACCTATGTGTATAAGATTTGGAACGAGGATCATACAAATCCTTTCATGCGAAAGTACAGCATGCATGTTGAAGAAAAGTTGAATATCACAAAAATGAAAAAAGCATGTCAACATTTCATAGGTGAACATGACTTTACTACTTTTTCAAATGCCAAATCTAAGAAAAAGTCCATGGTGCGTGAAATACATTCTTTAGATATAGAAGAAAATGCCGGCTTTATTCAAATAAGAGTGCGAGGTAATGGATTTCTTCATAATATGGTAAGAAAAATTGTCGGAACGTTGATAGACGTTGGGTTGGGAAAGATAGAGGGTGAAAGTATACCGAGTATTTTAGATTCAAAAGAACGGAACCAAGCTGGTTTTCCAGCAGAGCCGGGTGGGCTTTATTTGGAGAAAGTTGAGTTTTAGATATACGTCCTCTCTACCCAATCTTTAGAAAAAGCTTATTAGATACCAAGAAAACCACCCTGCGTCTTAGGAAGCAAGGTGGTTTTTCAAAAAAAGCATATTTAATTTTAACAACTGATTCATAGTTATTCTAAGCAAAAACGGATAAGGGGAATTAGGGTTTTTAATGATAGCTAAAATCTTACCACCAATTTACCTAATACTAGAAGTACCTACTAATGATTCAGGTGTCATCCCCAGTACTAATTGACTGATATTTGCGTATCCGGTACTTCTAAACTCAGCAAAAGTTTGTTTCAATACTTGGAAATCAAGATCATCTTTTAGTTTTTGTAATTCTTTTTTATACAAGCGTAGAACAGAGCGAGAAACAAAGTTCGGGGCACATTGGCAGGGATCTTCATCCATAATTAAGCATCCCATATATTGATATTTAAATTGAAATGCACGAGTAAGGTTAACCATATCAAATAATTTTTCAACAAGGTTAGGATAGTCTTTTTTTAATTTTTCAAGGGTTACAGATATAGCGTTTAATTTATCAAGACTAGATAAAGTTACCATCATTTTTCCTCCTTTTATTGGTCCCAAGGTTTTTTCAGCGAAATAAACTCAGCTAATTCTTTACTTTTCTGCCTTCTAAATTTACGCATTTCTGCTCTTTCTTTACCTGTTTTGTAAATAATGTACCATATAGCTTGGAGTACTATTTGGCTTTTAATTATTTCAAGATTCTTGCTTCGTGAGATATCTGACAATTCAATAAGTTAAGCATTGAATTTAATTTACGATTCTATATTTGCTAGAAATTTGCTTCCGTACCTTACTTCTTTGCTTTAGAAATAAGCTAAACATAAATCGTAGTAAATGGGGCATACTTTACATAAAAGTACTCGGGAGGGTAGTGAGTATGCATGTAGCAATTACTATTTTAACTATTATGGCTTCTTTTAAGTGGGGAAATTGGAAAAGCTGGAGAGAATACCAGGCTAGTATGTTTTTTATTGCCACAGGTGGTTTGCTTTACGAATATATCGTACAAGAAAATTCCTTGTGGAAGTTTCATCCCGATTTGCTTTACGGTCAAGAAATGACAGTAATTGTTTATGCTCTTATAACTATGCCCGTTAGCATCTTCCTCTTTCTCTCCCATTTTCCCGAGAGACTGTTTCGAAGACTAATTTACATATTGGTTTGGTCTGGAATTTACATATCTGTTGAATGGATCTTACATATGTTTGGGAGGATTTCATATCAGAGTGGCTGGTTATTCTGGTATTCTTTTTTATTTGATGTTGTCATGTTCTCGGTCATTGCCCTACATCAATACTATCCATTCAGAGCCTATATTTTATCGATAATTATAATCATTTTCTTGATATCTTATTTCCAAGTCCCATTTAAATTTGCTTGAAAATTAAAAGTATCTGTGTCAAAACCCGGATATTAAGAAACAGGGTGTTAAATGATGGAAAATAATATTAATTTTTTCGTAGATTAAGTCTTACCGGAGTTCTTACAGTTGTATTATCATGAGTGTAACCACTTAAAGTTTGTCAAACTACCCCAACTTATTGGAACAGTTGAGCCACCTTGACAGCAAAAAAATATTATCGTAAACTATCATTAATAACTGAATATAACCTCACTTTTAATAGTGAGGTAGAGGCGCGATATTTAACAGTCCTTAGAGGAGTTTGAGAAGCTATGATTCTAAAGGAGAAGGAAATGTCGCCGAAGTTTGTAATATTTCTCTATATTACATGCTGGGTCTGTAGTGAAGAACTGCAGGACTGTCTCAATAAACGTCCCGGTTTATTGAGTGTGCTATCTCATGTGGGAAAAAACGAGGATTTGGGCCAACCATACATATGTGACCTGAGTTTATCTCAGGTCTTTTTTGTGTAGGTTGGCCTTTTTAGAATATTTAGAACACGATTAAACATATAGTTACCAAAAGGGGAGAACTGTCATGAGAAAAAAATCGTTATTATTTTTTACGATGTTGCTTTCAACAATTTTGCTACTAGCAGGATGTGGGTCAGGTAGTTCAGAAACTACAGGGTCATCAGCTGAAGCAGACACATTTAAGGTTGGTCTAGAAGCTGGATATGCACCATTCAACTGGACTCAGATGGATGATTCCAACGATGGAGTAAAAATTGATGGCAATGCAGAGTATGCAGGTGGATATGATGTCGAAATTGCAAAGAGAATTGCTGAAGATCTAGGAAAAGAATTAGTGATTGTCAAAACGGAATGGGATGGCCTTGTACCAGCACTAACTTCAGGTAAAATCGATGCAATTATTGCAGGTATGTCACCAACAGCAGAACGTAAAGAGACAATCGACTTCTCAGAAAACTATTACACATCTGATTTAGTAATGGTCGTAAAAAAAGGTGGAGACTATGAAGGTGTTACTTCGATCCAAGATTTCAAAGGAGCAAAAGTAACGGCTCAATTAAATACCTTTCACTATTCAGTAATTGAGCAAATTGAAGGTGTATCTCAGGAAACTGCTATGGACAACTTTCCAGCAATGAGAGTGGCTCTTGAATCAGGGATGATTGATGGCTATGTGTCAGAACGTCCAGAAGCAATCAGTGCTTCTGCGGCAAATGAAAACTTTGCAATGGTCGAATTCGCAGAAGGATTTGCTACATCTGATGATGATACAGCAATCGCGGTCGGACTTGCAAAAGATAGTGAATTAACGGAGAAAATCAATGAAGCATTAGCAGCTATCTCAGAGGAAGATCGTCAAAACATTATGGATACAGCAATTAAGAATCAACCAGCTGCAGAATAATGAGAATGTGATACCGGCTGCATTTTTTTTGCAGTCGGTTTTGTTTTTTTAATAAAGGGGGAGAACTATGAGTCTTGAGTGGGTCGTAACCATTGTTTCAAACAATTGGCCTATGTTCATTCGTGGAGCTGGAATGACTCTATTAATCTCAATGATTGGTACGATAATAGGTGCGATCATTGGTTTAGTAATAGGAGTTATTCATACAATTCCAATGCCTGAACGAGGAGCAAAGAGAAGTATTCTTAAAGTAATTAATGCCATTCTTTCTATTTATATCGAATTTTTCCGAGGAACACCTATGATCGTCCAAGCGATGGTCATTTATTATGGCTCTGCTTTAGCATTTAATATCGATATGGACATATTAGTCGCAGCGTTCTTTATCGTATCGATTAATACTGGGGCTTACATGGCAGAAATTGTTCGAGGTGGGATTATTTCTGTCGAAAAGGGACAATTTGAATCGGCTCAAGCGATTGGTATGAATCATCTTCAAACGATGATTCATATTGTCTTACCACAAGTTGTTCGTAATATTTTACCAGCAACAAGCAATCAATTTATAATTAACATAAAAGATACATCAGTATTAAACGTAATTGGTGTAACGGAATTGTTTTTCCTGACAAAATCAGTTGCAGGAAACAATTTCAGATACTTTGAATCGTTTTTTGTCGCGTGCATTTTGTATTTCATCATGACGTTTACGATAACAAGAATTTTGCGAGTTATTGAAAGAAAATTAGATGGTCCCGAAAATTACAATATGATGGATAATCAAAGATAGAGATACCAGAAGAGATGTTGCGTAGAACAAGATCGCGTGCGGAAATCTATAGAAAACAAAGGATGAGATATATGGAAAAAGTCATTGATATACAACATTTAAGCAAATCCTTTGGAAACCATGAAGTATTAAAAGACATTGACTTTTCAGTGTATAAAGGAGAAGTTGTCTGCGTCATTGGTTCGTCTGGATCTGGTAAATCGACTCTTCTTCGTTGTATTAATCTTCTCGAAAAACCAAGTGGTGGACAAATTATTTACCAGAGTGAAAATATTTTAGATGACAAACATGATATCCACGCTTACCGAACAAAGTTAGGGATGGTTTTTCAGCAATTTAACTTATTTAATAACCACAATGTATTAAACAATTGTGTTGTCGGACAAGTAAAAGTGTTAAAACGTTCCAAAGAAGAAGCAGAAAAAACAGCAATGAACTATTTAAAAGTCGTCGGTATGGATCAGTATGTTAATGCTAAACCAAGACAATTATCAGGTGGTCAAAAACAACGGGTGGCAATTGCTAGAGCACTTTCAATGGAACCGGATGTGATGTTGTTTGATGAACCAACATCTGCACTTGATCCTGAGATGGTAGGGGAAGTTCTTAAAGTGATGAAGGAACTCGCTGAAACAGGTCTTACTATGTTAATCGTCACTCATGAAATGGAATTTGCAAAAGAAGTTTCAGACCGCGTCGTATTTATGGACAAAGGAGTTATTGCAGAAGAAGGAAGTCCCGAACAAATTTTCAATAATCCAACTCAAGAACGTACGAGGGAATTTTTGAAGCGTACTTTAAAATAGATAGAACTTAGTGTCTGTCACTGCCCGAAGTACGAGGGAATGGATTTCTTCATAATATGGTTCGAAAGATTGTCGGAACGTTGATAGAGGTTGGGTTAGGTAAAACAGGAGATGCAGAGTTAAAGGTTGTAATAGTATAGCATTTCTTTACAATGCAAAACTCTTTATGAAGGACACTTTTCTTAATGCCTTGCCGTATTTTGTCCTTCACAGCCTTTATGAAGGACACTTTTCTTGATGCCTTGCTGTATTTTGTCCTTCACAGCCTTTATGAAGGACACTTTTCTGTGTGCCAGGCATGTTCATCAACTAGACGGTGGAAGTCCGTTATGGGCGTTGGGATATGCGAACCATTAGTCGAAGGCAAGGGTGTCCACGGTGAC